>QMSL01000001.1 GCA_003649665.1 Thermoprotei archaeon
GGCAAGAATGCTGAATATGTTACCACTAATACGATTAGCATTTTGGTTAGCTTAACGTAGTCTACTTGTAGGACCATTATTCTAGATCTCTAGGCTTTGCGCTTAAATAGATATTGATGCCCTAGCCTCGAACTAAATTACCTTTTAATCCTTCACAACAAACTGTTCCTCTCTTATGGTCAATCGCTAATAATCTTCCCCGCATTTGATATATGTGTATATATGCTACTTCTTATACTAACGCTACGCATTAATATCTGCTAGTCATTTTATGAGATAGGGATCTTAGTGAGCGAGATACTTTGGGCTGAGAAATATAGACCTAGAACCCTTGACGAAATAGTTGACCAAGAGGAAATAGTCTCAAGATTAAAGCAGTTCGTAAAGGAGAAGAACGTACCTCACCTGCTATTCGCTGGTCCTCCAGGCACCGGAAAGACAACTGCAGCTCTTGCCCTTGCCCATGACCTATATGGTGAAAGATGGCGAGAGAACGTGCTAGAACTTAATGCATCTGATGAGAGAGGTATCGCTACTATCAGGGAGCGCGTAAAGGAATACGCACGTACTGTAGCGCTAGGAGAGGTTCCATTTAAGTTAATAATCCTTGATGAAGCCGACAACATGACTGCTGATGCACAGCAGGCCTTACGTAGGATAATGGAATTATACACCGTAACCGCAAGGTTCTGCCTTATAGCAAACTATCCCTCTAAGATAATTGAGCCCATTCAGTCAAGATGTGCCTTCTTTAGGTTCAAACCTCTTAGTAAAGAACACGTATTCCAGAGACTTAGATATATAGCTGAGCAAGAGGGTGTTAAAGTGACTGAGGAGGGTCTAGAAGCCATATGGGAGGTAAGCCAAGGCGATATGAGGCGAGCTATAAATACACTTCAGGCGGCTGCTGCATTAGGTGTGGTGACCGCGGAGACAGTATACAAAGCAGTGGGAATGGCTAAGCCTAAAGAGGTACAGGAGATGTTAATGTTAGCGCTTAAGGGAGACTTCTTAGGAGCTCGGGATAAACTAAGGGAGCTCACGATAAATTACGGTCTCTCTGGAATTGACATAATAAAACAAATCCACAGGGAGATATTTAATCCGAGATCTTCAATAAAGTTACCTGAGGACATAAAGGTGGAAATTGCAGATCTAGCAGGTGAAGTTGAATTCAGGATGGTTGAGGGAGCTGATGACGAAATACAACTATGCGCATTTCTGGCAAAACTTGCGCTTATAGGGAAGAAGTTAAGATATGGAGGGAAGTCATGAGCTTAAGGATTCCTTGGGCTGAGAAGTATAGACCTAAGCGATTAAATGAGATAATCGGAAATAGGAGGGCAGCCTTAGAGCTATACCGTTGGGTTCTTCAGTGGACTAAAGGTATTCCCGATAAGAAGGCAGCGCTCCTCTACGGTCCTCCAGGTACCGGGAAGACAACTGCTGTATACGCTGTAGCAAATGAACTTGGATATGAGGTCATAGAAATGAATGCTAGCGACCTACGTCGTGCTCAAGATATAGATCGCGTTATAGCAAGGGCTGTTAGCGTAGGCTCTCTCTTCGGAGCTAAAGGACGAATAATCCTTCTTGACGAGATAGACGGTATGAGTGGAACTGAGGATAGGGGTGGCCTCTCTGAGATACTCAGAGTAATAGAGGTAACTAGAGTTCCGATAGTCATGACCGCTAATGATCCATGGGATCCCAAGTACAGACCTCTAAGGGATGTCTCAGTTCTCATAAGGTTTAACAGAGTTAATAAAAACATAGTAACGAAAATACTCCAGAACATATGTATGAAAGAGGGGATAAAGGCCGATTTAAGTGCGCTGAGGTTAATAGCAGAGCTTTCTGAGGGTGACGTTCGTTCAGCTATAAACGACTTACAAGCGATAGCTGAGGGTCGTAAAGTGGTAACTGTGGAGGATGTTAAAGCATTAATCGCAAAAAGGTATAGGGAGTACGATGCATTCACTGTACTAAAGCTCCTCTTCTCATCTAGAACTTCTGAACAGGCGAGAGCAGTTCTGAGTCAGTCCTCATTAGATTATAATGATCTAAAGGAGTGGATACATGAGAACCTTCCCTATCAATACTCTGATCCTGAAGAACTCGCTGAAGCCTATGATGCTTTAGCGAAAGCTGACGTCTATTTAGGTAGGATAGTCAAATCTCAGGACTGGGGCCTACTTAGCTATGCAATAGACATGATGACTGCTGGTGTTGCTATGGCTAGGAGACATCCCTACCACTTCGTAAAGTATAAATTCCCAAGCAGAATGCTAATTTTATCTAAGACTAAGGAAGTACGTCAGATAAGAGATAGAGTGCTTGAACGCATAGCTCGTAAGGCTCATATATCAAAACGAGGTGCAGCTACTGAGTATCTACCGTTCCTTCGTGTGATATTCCGTGCGAATCCTAAGATGGCGGCAGGAATAGCTAAGTGGCTTGAGCTTAACGAAGAGATGATAGAATACGTGGCGGGCGATAAGTCTATAGCTAAGAAGATAGTAGAATTCATAAAGCCTCAGGCTAAGACAAGGAGGAGAAGAACTCAAAGGACTCTGTTTTAGTACCGTAGGTGTAAGCAACATCTAAAATTTCCTTACTTAATATTCCTCTAATGTATTTGATGCTTCTTAGGTCTACCTTGAAGTTAATATTATCATATGTTATATCCCATAATATAAGTCCCTCCGGTCTTGCAGGCTTTACTTCAAGCCTTATTTTCCTCTCGAGATGATATCTTAACTCATCTATATCAAGCTCTCCTCTGCCAACTGCTAATATAGCGCCTATTATCTTCCTTATCAAATATCGGTAGAAGCTACGTCCCCTTATCTCAAAGATGAGAAATTCTCCCTTCCTATTAACACTAATATATATCTCTCTTACACCACTCCTTCCTGAATCCGGTTTTGCCAAGAATTCATAATCATGTACTCCGCTTAACACATTGCATGCTATCTTAAGGCTTTCTATATCCTCACCTCGGTATGGAGAAACGTAGCGATATATGCGCATCCTTGCTTTGCGTCGTGGGTCAAAATTATTTGAAACGCGCGAAAATGCCCATAGCATTATGTTAGGCATAATCCTTACATTTATCCACATAAGCCCCTCTTCCATCATTCGATCATAAACGGCCGCATCTGTATTAAATGCTATTACCTGCCCTATAGCGCTTACACCCCTATCAGTCCTACTCGCGTATCCCCATCTTGCGCTTCTTAGATCATGAAATATCTTCATCTCAGTAAGGACTTCGATGAGTTTATTCTCTACTGTGTTACCACCAGGTTGTCTCTGAAATCCATTGAAATATCGACCGTCATAATATACTTTAACTGCTACTCGTACTCTTCCTTTCATACTCCTCAAAGACCTTGAAGAGATTCTTTAATGCTTTAACCCTAGGATCATCTTCATTTATCCTAAATATTCTAATTCTTCCAAACCTCTTCTCCTCAACAAGTCCTGCTTTCTCTAGGCTTTTAAGATGAGAAACTGCTGTAGTATGATTTAACTCGGCCCTTTTAGCAAGCTCTGATATATTTAGCTCGCCCTTCTCGCATAATATTTTAAGGAGTCGTATGCGCCCACGTGAGGAGAGAACATCCTCCACTGGCATGAACTACCTCCTCCTCAAATACTCAACAAGGTGTTTTTCAAGAATTTTAGCAGGTACGTCTTGTAGACTTATAAGAGTCGTTTTTCCTCTATATCCAACTCCTGAGATCTCCGTCGCTATGATTCCAGCATTCCTAATGTTCTGAAGGTATTCCCATATCTGCGTATGTCTCCTTGGTCTTTCTCCCCATTCCTCGCATACTATTCTATATTCCTTCTCGACCATGCCGAAGGGCACCATAGCTTTCTCACTCTTTGCAAGACACCGTGCTATCGCTAAAAGTAATAACTTCTCATGTCTACTTAATCCCTCTATAAGCTCCATGCTTATTATAGGATGAGTATCCTGCTTGGCTTTACGTACATGTTCTAATGTTATCTTCTCCTTTCCTTCTTGCTCTGCATATTTCCCTGCTCTCCATAGGAGTTCTAATGCATATCTAGCATCTCCTGATCCTCCCTTATCAACTCCCGTTATCTCTGCGATTAGCTTAATTACTTCTATATCTAAGACTCCAGGGAGAAAAGCCTCTTTGGCTCTCTCGAAGAGAATATCAAATATCTGAGATGACGTGTAAGGTGGGAATTTTATGACATTATGCATCATGGAGCTTGTTATACTCCTGTCTAAGAATTCAAAGACGGAGAGATCCCTTGATATGAATATATAGCTGAACCTATGCTCTCCTTCTTCCTCTTCCTCTGTAATCCTAATTATATCGTATAGGACATCCTCACCAGATGATCTAATTAGGAAGTTTACCTCATCTAGCGTGACTAAGAGGTACATGTTATTCTTCCTTAGATACTCCTTTATAACATGCATCATTTCATATGGCGATAACCCTCTCTTAGGAATTCCTGCAGAGAGTACATCTCCTATACGTTTAAGTATTAAGAAAAGCGTCCTATCCTTATGGCAATTTACGTGAACATATTTTAAGTTAACGCCCTTCTCTCTTGCTATCTTTTCAAAGAGGTATCCAAACCTCTTAGAGACTGCAGTCTTACCTGTACCAACATTCCCAACTATAATAACTTTCTGCGATATTATGCCTGGTGATTTAAGTATCACTCTGAATAGCCTTGCGAGAGCTCTTAACTGCTCTTCTCGATGAGGAAGCCTCTCTGGTACATAGTCTGGAAAGAGCTTACTCTCATCCTTAAATATTCCAGATTTCTCAAATTCGTCCTTTATCATCTCGTACACGGATTCATCCTCCATTTACTACATATCTTACGTTATTATCCTTAGCATTTATAGGTTTCCTTCAGTTAAGGTTACTATTAGTAGAGAGAGGTGACCGAAAGTATTCTTCAATCTCTCAAATCCCACCTGGTCTTTTTCCTAAGCATCATACATCTCGGAAATACGCCTATTCCTATTGATTCATCCAATTCGTACAATATTACAACGAAATCCGGGTTACTTAAGCTAACTTTTAAATTACGTCCATGAAGGCGCCTCAATATTTCCTTACCTAAATACGCCTCTAATCTAGCAGAACCTACATTAAGTCTTCGAAAGTGCCCTTTACATCTAACCCGGAATGTGCAATTCTTTAACTTTTTCTCGGCTACTTTAACCACAGCGTTACTTAACTCCTTCAAGTCGCTTACATACGCTACCAAGTCCAGCGGAATTACATGGAATATCGTAGAGGTTATCCTTCCTTGTATCTCCTTCATAACTTTCTCTAACTTATCATCTGATGAAAGCTTAAGTAGAACAATTCCCCTACGAGATGTGGTATGTCTTGAAACATTCGGATCTATCGGAATTATGCAATCCAATGCCTCTTCATATGCGACCTTCTCCTTTCCTGGCTTCGTTGTTATTAGTATGAAAGGACCAGACAATTGCTTATTATTCATGATCATTACCTCATGATGTCGATATCTTTCCACTCTCCCTGTTTCTTTAATTATAGAACACACGCTTTCCATTACCTTCCTTATTTGCACTTAAGGTAATACCCTTTATTTTAAGTATTTTCTTTATCTAATCCCTTCTGCACTTGATCTATAGGAAAACTTGCTTCGAGGTTTTTGCCTATGGATGAAATAGATAAGCTCTTCGAGAAAGTCCTTGAGTCAAATATATTCAAAAACAGGGAAGCACTAAGGCCTGATCACGTACCTGATTACCTGCCTCATAGGGAGAGTCAAATAATGAAGCTTGCAAGCATAATAGCTCCTGCAATAAAGGGTGCTAGACCTTCAAATGTATTCATGTACGGAAAGCCAGGTACAGGAAAGACTGCGGTAGCGAAATATGTACTTAGGAGATTAAAGGATAAAGTTAAGGATAGTGTGATTACAGCGTATATAAACTGTAGGGAAGCCGATACTAATTATAGGGTCTTAGCCGACCTATGCGCAGCAGTTAACGTCTATGTTCCATTTACTGGTCTTTCTACAGCCGAGGTTCTTAGACGTTTCATTAATGGTCTCGAATCTGAGGGTTGCCTTATGATAGCGGTACTTGACGAAATAGACGCTTTAGTGAAAAAGAGCGGTGATGCAATACTCTATCATTTAACAAGGATAAATGAGCGTTTAGTCAAGGCTAGGCTATCGATAATAGGAATAACGAACGATTTAAGACTTATGGAATACTTAGATCCTAGGGTTAAAAGTAGTCTAAGCGAGGAAGAAGTCGTATTTCCACCTTACACGTATGAGGAATTAAAGGATATACTTCAATCAAGAGCTGAGGAAGCATTTAATCCCGGAGTGCTGGAGGATGGAGTTATTCCCTTATGTGCTGCGATTGCTGCAAGAGAACATGGTGATGCCAGAAAAGCACTAGATCTCTTGAGAATAGCTGGTGAAATAGCTGAACGAAATGGTGATGCCAAGGTTACTGAACATCATGTGAGACTAGCTCAACGTGAGCTTGAACGCGACCATGTAGTAGACGTTATTAAGACGCTTCCTCTTCATGCTAGGTTAATATTGCTAGGCCTATACGTCCTCTCGAAAGATGGAAAAAGCACTGTAACAACAGGCGAACTATACGGAAAATATAGAGAACTATGTTCCAAGATAGGTGCAGATCCATTAACACAAAGGAGGATAAGCGACTTAATAGGAGAACTCGAGTTATTAGGCATAATAGATGCAAAAGTCATAAGTAGAGGACGTTATGGAAGAACTAGACGAATAACCTTAGCCATTAGTAATAAAAGCTTAAAGGAAGGTCTTCTACAGAGCAATATAGCGTTAAGGGGCTTTATTGAATGAAAGTCTTAGGAGTAGAGGATGGTAGTTTTATACCAAGAGTCTCAAGGAAATGCCTTTTAGCGGGAGTGCTAATGGATGATTTAAGAATAGAGAATGTATTTATCAGAGTGATAACTGTTGATGGGATGGATGTAACCGAAAAGGTATTGGACATTATTAAGGAATGTAAGGATGTTGATATTATCCTCTCCGGCGGCATTACTTTTGCTGGCTTTAATGTACTTAATCCATTTAAGATATACGAGGAAACTAACGTTCCCGTGATTATAATTTCGAGGAAGAGACCTAACAATAAGGCTGTATATAGAGCATTGGTAAGGCATTTCGAGGATTGGCGTATTAGATGGTCTATCATAAACAGGTTAGGCGAACCAGTACCTGTACTAAATTGGAGAGATGGAGTTACGCTTTATATTGAACTAGTTGGAATAGGTCTGGAGAACGCTCTGGAAATAGTTGATTCATTAACTTTATGGGGGAAGAGGCCTGAACCACTACGCGTAGCAAGTTTAATAGCTAAAGGACTAAGCAGGATTATGGAAGTTAAGAACGCTAGTTCTCATATCGCTTAATCTAACGACTGCTACCACTCCTGGAGTTGGCTCAATACCCATAGTTCTCTGATATGCTGTTTGTCCTTGCCAAGTTCCAGTATTTACAAGCAATATTCCTTTATAACTACCAACTCCATATACATGAACATGACCCATGTGAAAGACATGTGGGGCCTCATCAATAACTAAGAAGTCTTTATCCAATGGTATTATTGGAGTTTTACCTCCATATATGGGAGCCAAATGTCTTACTTTAAGTAAATGTCTCATAGATTTGATAATGCCTTCCTGACTAAAAGAGGCGCCTGGTAGTGCGGAAATTATATCGTCTAAGCTCCTACCATGTGAGATGAGGAACTTAACTCCATGGAGCTCTATGAAGAGAGGATCACCAAATACGTGAACATTCGGCATCTCATAAAGTGGCTCTGCGTATTCCCTAAAGATAGTCACGTAGGGAACTGCATGTACTGTAGCATCATGATTACCGGGGATAACAATTATCTCTATATGGTCTGGTATCTCGCTCAAGAATGCGGAAAGGGTCTCATATTGCTTGTACAGCGAGCTTAACAGAAGTTCCTTATCCTGCCCAGGATATATGCCAACACCATCCACTAAGTCTCCCGCGATTATGATATACTTCACGGTATCCACTAAATCTCTTGCCACGTCCACCTCGCCTTTAAGCCATTTTATGAAATGTCTGAACGATTTTTCGAAAAACATTTTACTTCCAACGTGCAGGTCAGAGATCAACACTACGCTTAGATCAGGTACATCATGAGGACGTGGAGGCGCCTTTATATCCGGGAATATTATATCTTCTGCATATAATGTGCCATTTTTCATACGCCCCTCTATACCGATGCATGAATCATTTAATACATCCATAGCTTTAACGAAGGCCCTTGATGCATTCGTTACCACTACATCTACCATCCCCGTCTCATCTTCTAGCGTAAGCACTATTGCACTCTTACCTAATACTCGCTTATCGTATACTAGCCCCACTATCTTAACGTGCTCTCCTTCTCTCTTAGCTTCGGCTATGCTTCGTACATCGTACATATCACCACGTCCCAACATTATCCTCCTTAATGTTCTGAGCCTATCAAGGAAGTATTCCCTAAATCCATCAACAGAGGCCTTAACTACTATGTCCTGCTGTGGGCATTTTAGAACCCTTATCTCCTCCTCGTATTCTGATGCCTTGGGGATCAACCTCATCACCTTGGTAATATTAATGTTCCATCTCTAGCTCGAACCTCTCTATAATTGTTCGTATAATAGAGATATGCTGTTAATGCGGCAAGAATTGCATCTCTCTCATCTTTACTAAGACGTCTCCTCGAAAACTTAATGCTATATAACCTCATTATCTCTAGGAGATCAACCTTACCAAACTTTTTCATAAGAACTTTTAATGTTGATCTGGGATGAACTTCAATTACTCTAATCCCCGCCTCCTCTAGGAAACTCTTTAATTTTATACCTCTCTCAGTTAGCCTTCTCATCCCGGGAAATAATGGAGGAAGTACTGGAAGACCAAGCTTATGCATGAATTTATCCACCTCTCTTAAATAACCCTCACGAGGCATTGTCAGCGGTGCATCTATAGCAACAATCAAGGGTTTAGGAGTAACAGTTATTTTAACTATTTCTTCATCATCATATACCTTTACGACTCGAAGGGTCATACTCTGGCAATCGATCTCGGCAATCCCAGTAGGTCTCTTAGCAGAACCTGCTAAATCTATCCCTACTAATCTTACCATATTCATCTCCTTAACGTGCAATGAACTTTTTTACTAACGTTAAACTCTTTCAGTTATTCTCGGTAAAAATGTGAGAGGATTAAGTTTAAATGCTTAGTCGTGTAGATATGTGCGAAAACGGCCGGGGGCGGGCATCATGAGGGGGGCTCGTGAATTAGGTAGACATATCATAGCTGAATTTATAGGATGTCCACGAGAGATATTAGACGATGTAGAGCTATTAAGAAACCTCCTCATCGAGGCAGCGAATAGAGCAGGCTCTCAGGTTGTTACTGAGACCTTCTTCAAGTTCAGACCACAAGGTGTCAGCGGCGTTGTAGTTATTAAGGAATCTCACCTCTCAGTACACACTTGGCCAGAGTATGGCTACGCCGCCATTGATATATTTACGTGTGGAAGCAATGTCGACCCATGGAAAGCTTATGGCTTTTTAAGAGAGCGCTTAAAGCCCTCTCATGTCTCCGTTATAGAAGTTAGAAGAGGTGTTGATGTTGGAGGGAAGCAGCGCCAATAATGATGGCTCTCGTTGGCGCGTGATCATGGAGACAGTGACCCCCGCCCTTAAGCTAGTGTACTTTATAAGGAAAGTTATCTATTCAGGAAGGACAAGATTTCAGGAAGTCGACATAGTAGATATCAGTGATTTTGGGAAGACATTATTTATTGACGGTAAGTTACAATCCTCAGTCAATTGGGAGTGGACATACCATGAATCCTTAGTACATCCCGTAATGATCACCCATCCAAACCCAAAACGCGTACTTATAATAGGTGGTGGGGAAGGCGCTACGTTAAGGGAAGTGCTAAGACATAATACAGTAGATGAGGCTATAATGGTTGACTTAGACGATGAGATTATAGATATTTGTAAGAAGTTCCTCCCAGAATTACATCAGGGATCTTTTGATGACCCACGTGCAAGACTATACATTTCGGATGGAAGGAAATTCCTTGAGGAGCAAAGTGAGGGCTCATACGATGTGATAATCGTAGATCTCACAGATCCCTTAAAAGGCACTCCATCCGTATACTTATATACATTAGAATTCTATAAGCTCATCTTTAGGGCATTAACCCCTGATGGTCTATTCGTAACTCAGGCTACATCCATTACGCATACCCCCGACATAGTTGCTTCAATCCATAAGACTGTGGCAAACGTCTTTCCTATTGCTAGGATTTATCATGCCTGGATCCCATGTTTTAGCGCCCTATGGGGCTTCGTAGTCGGTTCAAAGAAGTACGATCCCGCAATGTTAGCCCGTGAGGAGATAGCTTCTCGCATTAGGGAAAGGAACCTCTCAGGCAAGCTTAAATTCTATGACGAGATCATTCATGAAGCTATGTTCCATTTACCAAAGTATATAAAGGAGTGCTTAGTCAATAAGGGAAGGATATCGACGGATAGTGATCCCGTATGCCTATTAGAATAAAGCTTATCACCCCCAACTTAGCTATTTTATTTGGCTCTGGTTACATTATGCCGGGGTGGCCGAGCCAGGACTAAGGCGCCGGCCTCGAGATCCGAAACCTCCATTGGGGCTAGAAAGCCGGTGCCCCCCTCGGGGCGCGCGGGTTCAAATCCCGCCCCCGGCGCCATGAGGTGCTCCTCATATGTCTAGTAAGGAATTCGAATACTTAGAACACACCGCTGATGTCTACATAGTTGCTTACGGTAAGGACTTAAACGAGGCATTTGAAAACGCTGCAAAGGCAATGTTTAATGTGATGACCGACATTGATAAGGTGGTTCCATCTGTAAAGAGGGAGATAAACGCAGAAGGCGTTGATTTAGAACAACTCCTTTATAACTGGTTAGAGAATCTTCTTATACTCTTCGATACCGATGGCCTTGTCTTCTCTAGATTTAAAGTCAGTATCCAGAAGAAGGATGATCATTATGTGCTAAAGGGCGAGGCCTGGGGAGAACCATTTAATCCCAGCAAACATCCCTCAAAGACTGAGGTAAAGGCGGTAACGTACTCCCTCATGGAAATCCATGATGAGAAAGGGAACTCGTATGTGAAATTCGTTCTCGACATTTAGTTCCATTGGAGTTGTCACGGGATTAAAAATTTAAACCACCTATGAATAGGTTAATCTAGGTTTTGAATATGGTCCCTCCATTAAAGAGAATCTCTGAATTCGTATGGGAGATCCCGCAGAAGTATAAGCGAGAAATGAGAGTTCCAGCTAGGATATTCTCCGATGAAGTACTATTAGAGAAGATGAAGAGCGATCTAACCCTTGAGCAAGCCGCTAACGTAGCCTGCTTACCCGGCATCTATAAATACTCTATAGTCTTACCTGATGGTCACCAAGGCTATGGCTTCCCAATAGGAGGCGTTGCTGCGATAGACTATGAAGAGGGCGTTGTTAGTCCTGGCGGTGTTGGTTATGACATAAACTGCGGTGTCCGTCTCCTAAGGACTGACTTAAGTTATGAGGACGTAAAGCCGAAGATAAAGGAGTTAATAAATACGCTATTTAGAATGGTTCCATCAGGTCTTGGTTCTAGAAGCCACCTTAGACTAAGCTATGGCGAACTTGACGAGGTACTAGCCTCAGGAGTAGAGTGGGCTGTTGCTCATGGCTATGGATGGGAAGAGGATCTTGATAGAATAGAAGAACGAGGAAGCATGAAGCTTGCTGATCCCGATAAGGTATCTGACACTGCTAAACGAAGGGGAAGCGCACAGCTAGGAACTCTTGGAAGTGGTAATCACTTCTTAGAGGTACAGGTTGTAGACAAAATATACAATCCGGAAGTCGCTAAGGTGTTTGGAATAACGCATGAAGGTCAAATAACCGTAATGATACATACTGGAAGCAGGGGCTTAGGTCATCAGGTATGTAGCGATTACTTAAGGATAATGGAACGTGCTGTGAGAAAATACGGTATAAGACTACCTGATAGAGAGTTAGCTGCTGTACCTGTAAAGAGCAAAGAAGGAGAGGACTATCTTGCCGCAATGGCTGCTGCCGCAAACTTCGCATGGACTAACAGGCAAATGATAATGCATTGGGTTAGAGAGGCATTTAGAAAAGTATTTGGTCAATCTCCAGAAGATCTTGGAATGCATCTAGTATACGATGTAGCTCACAATATTGCTAAGATAGAGGAACATACAATAGATGGTGGAACCAGGAAAGTAGTAGTTCATAGAAAAGGAGCTACAAGAGCGTTCCCAAGAGGGCATCCAGCAATACCCGCTATTTATCGTAGCGTTGGTCAACCGGTCCTAATTCCCGGAAGCATGGGCACAGCCTCATGGGTTCTCGTAGGTACTGAAGCTGCTATGAAAATAACATTTGGCTCTACAGCACATGGTGCCGGTAGGTACTTAAGTAGAGCTGCAGCTGTAAGAACATGGAGACCTAGGGATGTCGCAGCAGAACTTGAGAGAAAAGGCGTAGTGCTTCGTGCTGCAAACGCTAGAGTCATAGCAGAAGAAGCACCCGGTGCTTATAAGGATGTTGATCGTGTAGTGGAGGTATCCCATAGAGTCGGGATAGCAACTAAGGTTGCAAGGTTAGTACCAATAGGCGTAACTAAAGGTTAAACTCTACTTAAGACGAAGTTTTTAACTATCACGTTCTTTAAACGTCCTTCGTTTTGAGCAGTTATCCTACTATCTAGATGCGGCTGCTATACGCTCTATCTCGTCCTTCTGCCTTATCGCATAGCTCTTTGGATCGTTATTAGCAGCTAGGATTATCTCTTCAGCTAAGCACTCCTCTATGGACTTAGGATTACTAAACGCCGCCATTTTAGCTCCTTCTGCTATGAACCTAAGAGCAAGATCTACACGCCTTTGAGGAGAGACATCTACAGCTACGTGATAGACTATACCACCGTAAGCTATCCTAGTAGTCTCCTCACGAGGAGCGGCATTCTGAATTGCGTCTACCAGAACCTGTATTGGGTTCTTTCCTGTCCTTAAGTATATTATATCGAATGCTTTCTTCACTATATTATATGCTAAGTGCTTCTTTCCAGTGTTCCTACCTCCCCTCATGAGCTTATTTATTAGCCTCTCTACTATATTGACTTCTGCCTTCCCAAAACGCTTCTTTGCATGTCTTCCTCCACTATGTGGAAGGTATACTGGCTTTAAGCATATGTACTTCTTAAGCCCTGGATCCCTTACTTCAATTCCTTCCCAATCCCATTTTCCAAAGAGCTTTATCCCCTTCCCCTTTAATAGCTTATATTTTTCCTCCTCTACGACGCTTCCCTCGCTCATAAGGGACGCCTTCTAGTATGAACTATGTAAATTAAATATAAAGCTTCCGTCATATTTAATAGCGGGGGTTCAAGTGGATGTCATATGCGTTGGAGAGATAGTCGTTGACTTCATACCGATTGATGACTTCACGTATAAGGCCTGTTTTGGCGGTGCACCTATGAATTGTGCAATTGCATGTTCTAAATTAGGACTTAAGGTTGGCGCTATAACTGCCGTGGGAAATGATGCGTTTGGTAGGTTCTTGATCAATACCTTGAATGAACATGGCGTAGATACATCTCATGTGAAGATAATTAAAGGTACTAGAACGACATTAGCATTTGTTGTAAAGTTACCTGGTGGTGAGCGTGAATTCTTCTTTTATAGGAAGCCATGGAGCCTTAGTGCCGATACGGAGTTAAAGCTAACTGATTCTGACGTAGAGTATCTAAGACGTGCCAAGGTAGTCCACATATCTGGTTTTGCTTTATCTCAAGAACCATCTCGTTCTGAGATACTTAACATCCTCCCTAAACTCAAGGCCCATAACGTATTACTTTCCCTAGATCCAACGTTTAGGATTGATGTATGGGATAGTAAGGAAGAGGCAAGGGAGACGTATAATGAAGTTCTAAAATACGTCGATATATTACTGGCCACGCTTAAGGAATATTCCCTGCTATTTGAAACGAGCGATATAGGCGAGTGCATAAGGTCTGCTAGCAAAACTGGTATTAAGATCATTGGAATAAAAATGGGTGAGAAAGGAGCTGTGCTGTCCAATGGTGATAAGGCCTTCTTCATGAAAGCGTATAAGGTTCCCGTAAAGGATACTGTAGGAGCAGGCGACGCCTGGAACGCTGGTATCCTCTATAGCTTAATAAGGAAGCTATCCTTAGATCATTCGTTGAAAATAGCAAATGCCGTTGCAGCGATAAAATGCATGCACATAGGAGCGATAGCAGGCCTACCCACAATCGATGAAGTTGAAAGATTCATTGAGCTTCACAGAGAGAACGTTCCTGAACAATTTCCCTTATAATACAAAACTTATTAGAGATAAAATTTAGGTAAACGCCAGTTTATAATAACTCTAATCGACTAAACAACACTCCTGTCTCGGTCCGTCTAACACAAGTTTAAGCTTATTCAATATCTCCCTTCCGATTAGGCGCTTACCATAGCCATAATATGGCGCTTCAACATAGACTTCGAATTTCATATTATCAATCTCAGCTATTGCCCTAGCGACTCTCATAACTATTCTCCCAACGAGGGTCTTATAAGTTCTCCAATATTCTCTAGGTAGTTCTCCTACCATGAAGAATTCATAATCCCTCCTTTGAAGCATTAGTGAGCCCTCGTATCCTGTATCAATAGGAAACTCTAATTCCTCTGGGAATTCCTCTCCTAAGACATTGTAAAGCTTCATCCTTAATATAGGATAAGGAGCAAGAATGCTAGACTTATACTTTATGCAGCCTCTAGCTCTATAGCTCCTCCCCACCATTCCAACTCCTCCTCGATCTTCTTATCATAACCAACTTTAAGGACTATAGCATGCTTTAGCTTAGGCCTTAGCCTCCTTAAAGCTTTAGCAACTGCCTCTAAGCTTTCGAACGCACCAATGAAGCTACCCAATGCGAAGACTACGTACTTGCCCTTGTACTCTGCTAAGTTCTTTTTAAACCTTATGTAAGCTAAATTATTCACGTCTAAATCGGATAACAATGCGCTATTGCTAAGCCATAACTCAATTGCTTCTTCCACTGCTTGAGAGAGCGTTAGACCTCTCCTAATGGCCTCTGCCTTAAATTCCCTAAGTTTTCTTTCGTCAATCTTCTTAACTACCAAAGTCACTGAGTTCACCTAGGTAAACTAATTCATTTAAGTATATAAGAGTTCCTCAATCACTAAGGTTATATCAACATGCTCATGACGTGACTTCAAGGTTCCTACTCAAACTAAAAGAATCAAAATGGAAGGAAATATCATGAGAGCTCAATCTTAAATCTCCACTCCAACTATTACGAAGTCACTATTAAATTCTGGCGTTTGGAAAATGGTCGTACTTCCCTCCTCTATTATGTCTGGTTTAAATACCCTTCTTGTTTCTAACTCTAAACCCAGCCACTTATAAGAGCCTGCTTCAAGCCTTAACTTTATCCTCCAAGCATAGGGAACGTAAACCACTACCTTTCCCTTACCTATAGCAACCCTAATCTCATCTGTCTCATTAAGTAAAATCTCGTTTGAAGGCTTTATATCGAAGAGGTCATATTCCTCGAATAGGCGCTTAGCTAAAGCCGCATCATTTGCTCCCGGGAACTTTAATGCAGTCCTCCAATCAAAAGAAGGTCCGGCAAATCCCTCTCCAAAGAACTTAGCCCCCCTCCTATGCCAATTCCAAATGCCATTAGCACCATATGCAACTCCAGCCTTAGCTCCAGAAAGCAAGCTTTGCCATATGGCCTTCCTGACGTTAAACCTATCATGTCTATAGTATCTTCCTCCAGCAAGCCCCTCATAGCATGGCTCGCCATTAATAATAGGCCTCTTAATAGGCATTTTGTAAAACCTCTGGGCAAGTTCATATGGGCGTACTTTACCGTTATGACCAGATTGAAACATATAGAAGTCATAATACGGGGACTCAACTATTCTACTAGGAAGCTGCCACAAGCCGCCGGCTAAATGCATTGTAGTTAAACAGCTTGTGCATTTCCTCTTGATTATTTCCAATGCCTTTAAATAATATTCCTCCGCTTCAGGAGATTCAAAATTAGTATCACCACTTATTATGAATATGGGATTATACTTACCAAACCTCTCAGCCACATACTCAACATAACTTTCTAAACACTCCCTAGGAATGATCCTACGGGGCTTAATAAGTCTAGATCCCCATGTGCCAGGTACGTAATTGCACCAAAGCACAACTAAAGCTGGAACAAATCCTTTATCTACGGCGATGTCAACCATTTTCTCAGCACGATCAAAGTATTCTTCATTAACTTTACCAAAATCCCAATCACCATTAGGCTTAACAATAAAGGGATCAATGTAGTAAGGCGACTTGCTTCTATCATGCTGTGGAAGGATATTAATCTGCAGTACATCAAAACCCTGTGACGCCCTGTAATCAAGGTAATAATTCCATTCTTCAAACGATACATTCGTAAACGCGCTCCAACAAGTATCAGCAAGATAGAAGAATCTCTCACCATCTCTCAAGAAGTAATCTCGCGTATCTGAAATAACTAGTTCCCCAGACATATACCAGATATATAATGCAAAACTTTAATTAACTTAACGTCCGTCACAAAGCTCACTAAAAGCTATATTCTCAAAACGTTAAAGTTGAGCTCATGAGAATAAATAGTGCCCATAGCTATAGTATGCACGATCCATATAATTAGACATATAATCTCATAAAAATCCCACATGACGAAAGTGCATGTCATTACGATACCACGAGCTTAGGAAAAAGATTAAACTTTGTATACAATATACTTAAATATATCGTAATCGATATTATGGGAAGGGGTGTATACATTGAGTGAAGTTTTAAGTATACGAATTCCTAGGGAGTTAAAGAGGAGAATTGATAAATTAAAAGGCTTCGTAGACTGGAAGAATGAGATTATAAGGTTCCTTGAGGATAGGGTGAGGTATTATGAGAGGGTGAAAATAATTAAGGAAGTTCATAAACTTCTCGAAGCCCATCCTACATTTCCTAGGGGAAGTGTAGTTAAGGCTGTGAGGGAAGATCGTGTTAGTCATTGATGCTTCGAGTCTGGCAAAGTATATAATTAAAGAAGAGGGATGGACTGAAGTAGAGAAGTATCTAACAAGCGAACAAGTGTATACACTTGATCTTGCAATAAAGGAAGTACTTAACGTCATATGGAAGTATTTAGTCATATTTCGAATGCTTCCATTAAACATAGCTATGGAGAAGTACTCCATACTAATGAATCTCATTGAAAATAAAATAGTTAATATAGACGATGAGAAGAGATACCTTAAGGAGGCGTTTAATGTAGCGCTTAAAATGAAGTTGACTATTTATGATGCACTGTATATCGCTCAGGCGATAAAACTTAGTGCTCAACTCCTAACAAGTGATGAAGGTCAAGCAAGAGCTGCACAAAGTTTAGGGCTCAAGGTAATCTTCGTCTAATAAATTAGTAACACCTTGACTTCTAAACGAGTTATATCATTAGCTTACAGCGTTTCCTTTAAATTGATTATTTTGTTATACTGCCTACTATACGTCACTTTCCTCTAATCTAGGTATTCAAGAGAAAATATCTAACATCCCTCATTATTAGATTAAAGCTAGTAACGAGGGGTTACTATTACGTCACTCATGACTTGAAGCCTCTCTTTTAAACATGTAGACTAGGATTTCGCTATTTCATGAATCTTAAGGGAGAAGTTCATTTGTAAGACATGGTTTGGCGGGCCGGCCGGGATTTGAACCCGGGACCGCCGGGTTAAGAGCCCGGCGCTCTAGGTGGCGGCTCGCCTCTACCTGGCTGAGCTACCGGCCCTCTTCTAAGGAGAGATAAATACACTGGCTGTATTTAAAGGTTAAGTGTTCTCGTTATGAATTATTTTATGAGGGTAATAAATACTAATTCCTCTGTGGTGATCATCATGTCTAAGAGGAGAGTTATAGCCTCGGCGCCTGGAAAGGTAATATTAGTAGGCGAACACTTCGTAGTTAGAGGAGAGCCAGCAATCGCTGCTGCGATAACCTTAAGGGCTAGAGCTATTGTGAGTACAAGGAACGATAATGATATTATAATCTCCTCTGAGGATCTAGGGATTAAGAATGTGATAAATAAGGAGCCGATAAGTGATGAATTAAGGCCTTTAGCTCACGTGGTAAATAAGCTTGTCAGGCTAAGTGGCTATACTGGTGGTCTTGAAGTTAAGATAAAATCTGAAATTCCTCCCGCCTCTGGTATGGGTTCGTCTGCTGCTGTCTCTGTTGCTTGTGTCGCAGCTCTTAATGAATTGCTCGACGTTGGACTAGGATTGAATGATATATGTAAGATTGCTTATGAAGCTGAGGTTATTGTTCATAAGAAGCCTAGTGGAATAGATAACACCATATCTACTTATGGTGGTGTGATAATGTTTAGTAAAAGGAGTGGCTTCAAGAGAATTCCCTTCGATTCTAGTAGCTTTAAGCTAATTCTAGCTGATTCTGGAATTCCTAGAAATACTGGCGTTATGGTTTCTAATGTGCTTTCTCTTTATGAGCGCTATCCCGAGATCTTACAGCCGATATATCGCTCAGCTGGGATTTTAGCTAATGAGTTCGCAAGAGCGTTAGAGCGTGGGGATATAGTTGCTCTTGGCGAGTTGATGAATATAAATCATGGTCTTCTCTCAGCTATAGGCGTGTCGAATAAGAAGCTTGAGGAATTGGTGTATATCGCAAGGACTAGTGGAGCTAAGGGTGCGAAGATAACTGGAGCTGGCGGTGGCGGCTTTATAGTCGCAATAGCAGATGTTGACTCATATGAGCAAGTTGTTAATTCCTTAAAGAGTATAAGTAACAGAGTTATTGTAGCTGATATTAGTAAAGAGGGCGTTTTAATTGAGGACTAGAGCGCTAACGCATATTAACGCTAAAGCTTAATATTCCTGTATCTCATATTCTTATCTAGGTGCCGGGGTAGCTTAGCCTGGTAGAGCGCCGGACTCATAAAGCCATTAAGGCATGTAATCCGGAGGTCCCGGGTTCAAATCCCGGCCCCGGCACCATTTACTTTCTCTTCAGCATTTCAACTCTATCGGGATATCCGACTATGACCTTTGATACATGTCTTCCTGAGAATATTCCTACTTCTACTACTCCCGGTATTGTCTTAATTTCTCTCTCCATCGATTCGGGATTCTCTAGTGGCTTAAACTTAGTGTCCAAAATTACGTTGCCTAGTTCGGTAATTAATGGCCCATATTTGTTGGGTTCTCCCCCTCTTAATCTTACGTCTACAGCTCCCATTTTCATTAACTCCTTAGTTACTCTCTTGATTGCTATAGGTATTACCTCAATTGGTATGTACCTTTTTTCACATAACTTATTGCTAATCTTTCTGTAATCGACTATCACTATAAAATCTCTTGCTGAGTAATCGACTATCTTCTCTAAAGTATGTGCTGCTCCCCCTCCTTTTATTAGGTTTAGATGTGAATCCACTTCATCAGCTCCATCTATTGCTATATCGAGGTCGGGATATTCATTCAATGATGCGATCTTGAAATTATATTCAGCTAGCAGCTGATATGTTCTAAACGAAGTTGGTATCGTTATTATATCTAATCCTTCTCTCTTAATTCTCTCAGCTAATATCTTTATGAATAGCTCTACTGTAGTTCCTGATCCCACTCCCACTATTTGTCCGTCTTTTATGAATTCTACGGCTTTCTTCGCCGCTCTCTCTTTAGCTAATCTGATATCTTTAGACATATTCGTTCCCTATTAATGCGATTAGGAAGGTAAAAATAAATCTCTGTTCGCAGAGTAATGAAGGGGTATTGCGTAATGCGTTACGATGATTTAATGCATAAAGGCGTTCCGAGAGAATATCTCGCCCAGTACGGATACTACTTCACTCCAGGAGCGACTACGGTGGGTCTTGTAGCTAAGGATGGTGTCGTACTTGCCTCAGAGAAGCGTGTTACCTATGGTTTTACGCTCATGAGTAAATCCGGGAAGAAGATCTTCAAGATCAATGATAGACTTGGTATAGCATGTGCTGGCCTTGTAAGCGATATGCAGAGTATAGCGAGAATTCTCGCTGCCGAGGCAAGGCTTTATGAATTAGAAAATGGTCGTATAATGCCTGTAAGGGCTGCTGCAAAGCTCCTTTCAGTAGTTCTGTTCAATCAGCGCTTACTTCCTCTCTTAACTGAGACCATAGTAGGAGGAATAGATGAGACTGGCCCTCACCTATTCGTGCTGGATGCAATAGGCTCGTTAATAGAGGATAAATATGCTGCTTTAGGAAGTGGGGCTCAAATAGCCATAGGTGTAATTGAGAATGCATATAAGGATGGAATTACTGTGGATGAGTGTGAGAAGATAGCGGTTAATGCAGTAAAAAGCGCCATATCTAGAGACGCCATAAGTGGTGATGGCGTGGATGTATTAATTATAACGCAGGATAAGGCTCTTGAGAAATTCTATCCTGTTTAGGGTTAGATATGAGCCTCCCAAAGGAGTTAATAGCTACATATAAGAAGCAGGGCTATCATTTTGTTGGGAGATATGGTTTAGTAAAGCCATGTAGGTGGCTTAAGATTAGCTTGAAGACTAGAGGGGAAAGGTACTGTTATAAGCAGAAGTTCTATGGCGTGCCTTCTCATAGATGTCTTCAGGCATCTCTATACCCTGGCTGTACGCAGAGATGTCTGTATTGCTGGAGGGCAAGCGCCACTGATTTAAGGATACCATGGCGTGAGATACCCCCACCAGATGACTTAGATGAACCGGAACAATTGTTAGATGCCATGATAGAGGAGCATCGTAGGATTTTAAGTGGCTATAAGGGATGGCCGAACATAGATCTCAAGATGTGGGAGGAAGCAAGAAACCCTGTACACTTTACGCCATCACTAGTAGGTGAGCCTACACTTTATGGAGCTGAGAGGCTTAGTAGAATATTTGATTACGCGTTTAAAAAAGGCTTTAAGACCGTCTTTCTAGTGACTAATGGTACGCTTCCTGAGGTTCTTGAAAGTCTTGATGTGCTTCCATCCCAGCTATATATAAGCCTAAGCGCGCCTAATGAGGAGACTTATAAGAAAGTTTGTCGTCCCATTCTTCCAGATGGATGGAATAGGGTTATGCATAGTATCGAACTTCTTAATAGCTTTAACATACCCACAGTATTGCGCATAACGCTAGTCGAAGGATATAACATGCATAGTCCTGAACTTTACGCTAAAATAATACTTCGTGGCGAGCCAACATATGTAGAGGTTAAGGCAGCAATGGCATTAGGCTTCTTTAGAATGCGCCTTCCAGTTGAAGCAATGCCAAGGCATGAGAAGGTAAAGGACTTTGCACTTAAACTAGCGGAATTGACCGGGTACAACGTAATTGATGAATCGCTGCATTCAAGGGTAGTCTTATTAAGCAGACTTAAATCCCCAATAAGGCTTTATTAAGTTGAGGAACGATCATGAGCGGATATGAAGAGTATATTGAAAGAGTTAAAGAGGCAATTAAGGTAGTTGAGGAAAAGGACGGGAGACGCGAGCTCCTTATTAGGAAGGGTAGGGATATAATGTCGTCTATAAGGAAGGCAATAAACTACATTCATATGAATAGGTTAGAGGAGGCGGAATCCCTACTTAACAAAATTAAGGAGTCGCTTTTCTCATTGATGGATGAGGTTGCTAAAATTCCCTCGCTTTTATATAGCGGTACAATGAACAACTTAATTCAAGAATACGTAGAGGCTACAACATATTTTATGATAGTAAAGGAGGGCGTAATCCCCTCTTACGAGGAGTATAGGCTTACAGATATCGCTCAATATTTTACGGGTTTAGCTGATGTAATAGGTGAGCTTAGGCGTAGGGTGTTGGAGTACATTCGAAAAGGAAAACTTAAGGATGCTGAGCATACATTTCACGTAATGGAGTCTCTTTATAGTGCGTTATTAGAGGTTGTACATTACGATCCTGTAGTTCCTGGAATCAGACATAAGTGTGATGTGGCGAGAGTGCTTGTTGAAAATACTAGAAGTGAAGTTGTTAGAGCTAAGCTAAGTTTTAACGTCATGACCTCTATTAATAGACTGCTAGAAATACTTGAGAAGAGTGTTCAACATGAGGACTCTAGATGATAGGATAAGGCGTATTGCTCCTCCCTGGTTTTCCATTGAAAGGGCTAGGCGCTCCCAGAGAATACTTGCTTCCCTAGTAAAGGAAGTTGATGAACTTCCAGAGAGGATAAGAACAGTTGGCGGAGCTGATATAGCGTATAAAGGTGATATCGCATATGGTGTAGCAGTACTTCTAGATTTCCCCTCATTGGTGGTTAAAAAATACGCAGTAAGTTCTATTAAGGTCAAATTCCCCTATATTCCAACTCTCTTAGCATTTAGAGAAGCAGGACCAATAATAGATGCTGTCAAAAAACTTGGACAATTTCCTGATATCCTCTTCGTAGATGGTCAAGGTAGGGCTCATCCCTATAGACTTGGTTTAGCTTGCCATGTAGGTGTAGTACTAGACATACCTACTATCGGTATAGCCAAGAAAAAACTATGTGGTAAAATAGGCCCATTTAAAAATGGTTGGGCTCCCATAATTGATAACGGTGAAGTCGTAGGTGCTGCTTTAATTACAAAGGAAGGATGTAATCCTATATACGTTAGCGTAGGTCATAAAGTCTCACTTGAAACCGCAATTAAATTAACGCTTAAATGTATTCGTGGTCATAAACTTCCTGAGCCAGTTCGCCTTGCTCATAACATCGCAACAAGGATTCGTAGGTCGGGATTATGAAGGGCGATTTGCTGATAACATTATATACCCTCGCCCTAATGGGTGCACATAGAAAACCCATCTTAATTTCAACTACGAAGCTTGCTGAACGGTTAGGAGTTTCGCAACAAACTGCATCTCGGAGACTTTTGGACTTAGAGAAAAACGGTATGATTCGAAGGGAACTCTCTCCCCGCGGAAGTCTCATATACATAACTGAAAAGGGGATGAAGGCGTTACGAGACCTATACGAAGGTCTTGCTATGATATTCGAGGCTAAGAAAGAGCTGAAAGGTATCCTGACACTCAAAGGTAAGGTATTTACTGGTTTAGGAGAAGGTGCATATTACGTCACGATCCCGTATTACTATAAGCAGTTCTCTAGGATATTAGGAGGCCCTCCTTATCCAGGAACCCTCAATTTACGCTTAGAGGATGAAGAAAGCCTAGCTAATAGGAAATTCTTAGACTCAATGCCCGGCATCTACATACCTGGGTTCTCTGATGAACGAAGGAGCTATGGTGGTGTCAAGTGCTTTAAGGTTCTTATTAATGGTGAAGAAGGTTTATTGCTCTTAATCGAACGTACTCACTATCCTCCTAACGTAATAGAGATAATTTCCAAGAAGAAGCTTCGTGAGGCCTTAAGCCTTAAGGACGGCGATCTAGTTACTGTTAAGGTCCTTCTCTAATAGATCCCTAATTTTATTCAATATGTCATGTGTCTTCGTTAGAGGATATTCCTTATAGAGTTCCCTTAATCGAATAATTTTAGCACTTAAACCCCTTTGCTTAATCTCCCTCCTCAATGTCTCCTCATCTATTGGTTGATCTGGTCCTAATAGCACTATGTCTGGTCTCACTCTCTCCAATATCTTGAATATGTCCTCCTCATCCCCAAGATATGCTTGGTCAACCCACTTCACGTTTTTTATAACCTCTAGCCTCTGCGCTTCTGGAACTACTGGCTTTCTGCCCTTAAACTTAGCGACGTTGACATCTCTAGCCACTACAACATGCACTTCTCCAAGTTCCCACGCTTTCTTAAGTAGATATAGATGTCCTGGATGTAATATTTCAAATGTACCTGCAACTAATACTTTAGGGAGTCTCTTTCTCTTCGGCCATTTGAATTCTATTAGCTTGAGCTCTCTCATTGCATCAAGTATACCTTCCGCATATGATATACAGGCGATTCCCGTGTAATAATCTCCCCTTCTCATATAATATTCCGAATCGGTTACGTATGCTTTAACTAAATTCACTAGCCTTTGGACTATGTCCTTATTTTTTAGTATTTTCATCCCCTTTAGAACCTCCTTTACACTATCTATGTAAGCACTCAACCTCGTATGCGGTGTTATCTTCATCATCTAATCACCATATTTAGCACAATATCCTCCGGGGCCTTAGCCAATACCATTAATGCCTCTGCCTCAGTAAAGTGAAGAGGACCCGGAACTACTATGCAGTGAGGAGGAGGACCAAAGTCTATGTTACTAATTTCACTTAATGTATTGGCTCTTACAAGTACATCTGGTGATCCTGCACGCGCTATTCCTACTATGAGCCTCTCATCTGTGAATATACCCTCACCTCTTCTTCGTTCAAGTTCTCGGAGTATGTTAATTGCATCGTTAATCGTCATTATTCTTCCCTCTTCAACCCTTATATCAAGTAAAAGGATTGTATGAAGTTTACATTTAAGATTCTCCTTGGTTACATCATATGGCGTCTCTGAGTATCTCCCATCTTCTGGAAAAACTACTGTTACTGTTCTGCCGAATTTATACGCATGGAGACCCGTTACTCCTGGGATGGCAGTTAATATCGAAACTCCATGTATTACCCTCGTCTTTATTCCTTTTCTCTCAGCTTCTATTCTTAAAGCCATATGCGTAGTGGCTATAAAGGGGTCCCCTGGAATCAATATAACGACTTTTTTCCTCATTGCCTCTTCTATCACCTTGTATGAGTAATCCTCTAAATCCTTTCTATGTAATTCAATGATATCCTCTCTCTTCAATAGTTCTCTTAGCCTCTTCATACTAAGCCCTGGCATTATGCTTGTATACCTCTCAATGTATATCACGTCGGCTTTTCTCGCTACCTCTACGGCTTCTACGCTCATCGACTTCTCTGAGTGAAGTCCCATTCCTATAAATATTAACTCCCCCATACGCTTACCTTTAAATTTGACATTTTTCTCTTTCATTAGGGTGTCTCCACTGAAACTCAACATTAGTGAAATAGAAAAAATTCAGCCTCTTACGAATATCGGTACTGCTGGTCATGTTGATAATGGAAAGAGCACTCTTGTTCAGGCACTAACCGGAAAATGGACTGCGTACCATTCAGAAGAACTGAAGAGGGGGATTACGCTAAAGTTAGGGTATGCTGATTGCACAATACTTAAATGTCCCAATTGCGAAGGCCCTGAAGCTTATACTACCGATGCGCTCTCACCCGAGGGAGTATGTAAGAAATGTGGCTCTCCACTAGAAGTCGTGAGAAAGGTGTCATTTGTTGACGTTCCTGGACATGAGATGCTAATGGCTGTAATGCTCTCTGGAGCGATGATCATGGATGGTGCTATATTAGTGGTTGATGCATCTCGAGATGAGCCTTTACCACAGACTAGGGAGCACTTTAAAGCACTTGAGATAGTAGGTGTGAGGAACTTAGTGGTCGTTCAGAATAAGATAGACATAGTCTCAAAGGAAAAGGCTATGGAGAACTACAAGAAGATACGTGAATTTCTTGAGGGTACTTGGGCAGAAAATGCTCCAATAATCCCCGTTTCAGCGCTTCATAAAGTCAATATTGATGTCCTAGTATATGCTATTGAGAAATACATACCAACCCCTGAGCGTGACTATTCAAAGCCTCCCTTAATGCTGATCGCAAGGAGCTTTGATGTAAATAAGCCTGGTACTCCTCCTGAAACGCTAGTTGGTGGCGTGATTGGAGGGACATTGATACAAGGTAGACTAAGAATAGGTGATGAAATAGAGATAAGGCCTGGTCTTAGAATGATACAGAGAGGTAAAATAGTGTACCGACCCTTATACACAGAGGTCGTTAGCCTTAGAGCTGGTAATGTTTCCGTTGAAGAGGCTTATCCTGGTGGCTTGATAGGCGTAGGCACGACTCTTGATCCATATCTGACTAAAGCTGATTCCCTTATAGGAAGCATCGCTGGGAAGCCAGGTACACTGCCCCCCATATGGAATGAACTTCAGCTCGAAGTGCACCTTTTAGAGCGTGTTGTAGGAACTGAAGAAATGGAGAAGGTTGAAAAGATTAGGATTAATGAGGATCTTTTAATAAACGTAGGTACTGCTACCACATTGGGAAAGGTTACTTCGATAAGGGGAGAAGAGATACATGTAAAATTAAGGTTACCCATTGCAACTAATGCTGGTGCTAGAGTGGCGATAAGCAGGAAGATTCGAGGGAGATGGCGTCTTATAGGATGGGGTATAGTAAAATGACTTTCTAATATAACTCTCCTTCCAGTTCCAGCTTTTTCCTAGCTCTTACGAATACTACTGGTATTCCCTCTTTTCTAAGCTTCTTCCTAATTTCCCTATCTCCTGTAGCTACTATTGCCCTCATCTCCTTAGCTATCCTAACTAATGCATCATCTACGCGCTCATTTTCCATAAGGGGCACATTAATAATTCTCGCATGCTTTTTTACGAGTTCTAACGCTAATTGCGCTTTTTTCCTCTTAATAAACCCCCTCTTCATTATATCCTCGAGCTCCTTAATGCAAAAGCTAGGAACAACTAGTTCGTATTTACCCTCCATGATTCTTTCTAGCCCCTCTATTATATTAATTTTAAAGTCATAAGGCGTTAATA
>QMSL01000002.1 GCA_003649665.1 Thermoprotei archaeon
CACATATTTCTGGGAATAGTACCTAATTACTTAGCGCTCTCACCATACGTCCCTGGAGTACGAAGATCACTTAATGTAAAGGCAAGGGATGTGGGCTTATTGATAAATAGCGGAGCGAATGTCTATCTTCCGCCTATAATAGCGGGTTTTGTTGGAGCTGATGCAGTAGCTGATATCATAGCTACTGGCATGATAGAATCAGATGATATAGTCATGCTTATAGATATTGGGACTAATACTGAGGTCTGTTTAGGAAATAGAGAGGTTATTTGGACAGCATCATGTGCCTCAGGACCAGCATTTGAGGGAGCACATATAAGATTTGGAATGAAAGCGATACCAGGAGCTATAGAACATGTGAAGATAATCCCCAAATCTGATGGTTATGATGTCAAGTACTCCGTAATAGGAGATACAAGACCCGTGGGTATATGCGGTTCGGCAATGATTGATGTAATAGCAGAGCTACTTAAGAATGGGATAATTGATAGGAGTGGGCGCTTTGTACAAGATAAAGAGGACGCTAGGATAAAGGTTGGAAAGGATGGAAAGGAATTTATTATAGCATATAGCGATGAGACTGAAATAGGAAGGGATATAGTTATAACTCAGAAGGATATACGTCAGATACAGTTAGCTAAGGCTGCAATATATGCCGCGTGTAAGGTACTAATGAGAAAGGCAGGGATCTCCGAAGCTGATATAAGGAGAGTGTACATAGCGGGAGCCTTCGGTAGACATATAGACGCGGAAAACGCTAAAATCATAGGTCTTTTACCGAACGTACCATCAGGTATCGTGGAATTTGTAGGTAACACGGCAGTTGCTGGAGCTAGACTGTTACTGAAGTCGAGGATTGCAAGGAAATATGCAGAAGAGCTCTTAAAAATAGCTAGATATGTAGAGCTTACGGTTGAGCCCGAGTTCTCACAGGAGTTCCTAAAAGCAACATATTTCCCCGACATAAAGGAGCATATGCATTCCACACCTACATAATGGATATTACCATAAGAGAAAACTTAAAGAGCTAAAAGGAGTTTAATGATTATGGTGATATTGTGAGTGGAGAAAGTAGTAAGGTAAAGGAAGTTCCTCCTGAGGAAATACCTGAGGCAGAGCTAATACAATGTCCATGTGGTAGGTTCATAAAGGCTCCATCGGAATATAAACTATTATACCTTAAGAAGGAGCAAAACGAAATAGATATCTTATGTCCTAATGATGTCTGCTATCTTAGGGAGCTTGGCTTCGTAAAGTTTAAAGTAGATGAGAAGAGGAAAAAGATAATGCTCGAGACCGCAGCATTCTATCCACCATTCGTAACTTGGAATGCCGCAAGGTTAGGAGCAGATAAAGCTCATAACATTCTAAAGCAACACCTAAGGGAGATAGTGACAAAGTATATAGACTGGAATAGGGTAAAGGAGGACTACTTTAAGAGATTAGAGGAGAGTAAGGCTAAGTCAGAGGAATCATCTTCCAGCTAAGAGCGGATAAATTTATATTTGATTTTTTAAAAGGTTAATCAGTCGGCGGGTTGATACTAAAATGCCCTTGACTAGATCTAAACAACCGAGAAAACAAAGAAAGGCATACTTCAACGCGCCACTGCATATTAGGCATAAGTTAATGAGCGCACCGCTTTCAAGGGAACTTAGAAAACAGTATGGAATACGCTCACTTCCAGTTCGTACGGGCGACACGGTATTAATAATGCGTGGTGACTTCAAGGGTCATGAGGGACGAGTTGTTAAAGTTGATCTAAAGAAACTTAGGATATATGTTGAAGGAGTTACTAGGAAGAGATCAGATGGGACTACTGTATATATACCCATCCATCCGTCTAAGGTCATGATAACTAAGCTTGATTTATCGGATAAGGAAAGGAGAAAGGTAATTGAAAGAAAAAGAGAAGCTAAAAAGAAGGAGGTAGTAGCTCATGCCTAAACGAGCATTTGGAAGCCTTAGACATCTAAAGAGGCATGCAGCTCCCGCATGGTGGCCCATACCACGTAAGGAGTATAAATGGACCGTAAAGCCTTCACCAGGACCACATCCCATAGATAGATGTATACCCCTTCTGATTATTGTTAGAGATATACTGGAATATGCGAAGACCGCAAGAGAGGCGAGAAGGCTTATTGCAGAGGGACATTTTAAGGTAGATGGGCGTATTAGGAAGGACTATAAGTTCCCAGTAGGGCTAATGGATGTACTTGAAGTAGTAGATACAGAGGAGTATTACAGGATAGTTCCTCATCCCGTTAAGTTCTTAACGCTACATAGCATCCCGAAGGAAGAAGCTACATTTAAACTATGCCGTATAGAGAATAAGACAACAGTTAAGGGAGGTCATATACAGCTAAATCTGCATGATGGAAGAAATTACCTAATAAGAGTGAGCAATCCGTTTAACCCTGAAGAGGACGTATACAAAACATACGATGTAGTAAAGTTAGCAATACCTAATCAGGAGATACTAGATCATGTGAAGTGCGAGGAAGGAGTACTTGCAGTAGTAATCGGAGGGAAGAACGTAGGTAAGGTTGGCAGGATAGTTAGCATCAATCAATTCTTTAAGAGAAGGGATGCAATAGTGGTATTAAAGAATGAAAAAGGTGAGGAGTTCAGAACTAACCTTAAGTACGTATTCCCAATAGGTCGTGATGAGCCGTTAATCTCACTACCTAAGGAGGCATTCGCATGAGCGAGGAAGTAAAGATTCCATATAAGGGATATCTACCGGAAGGAGAGAAAAACCCAATGAGGAAGATCATCATAGATAAGGTAGTTGTTAATATGGCTGTAGGACAATCGGGCGAAAAGCTCGCAAAAGCAGCTAGAGTGCTTGAGGAGTTAACAGGACAGAAACCATGTCCGCGTAGGGCAAAACGTACTATTAAGGAGTTCGGAATAAGGAAAGGAGAGAACATAGCGGTAATAGTAACTCTAAGAGGGAAGAAGGCCTACGAGTTTCTTGATAGAGCTTTAGAAGCCGTAGGTAGGACGATAAAAGCATCATCAATAGATAAGTTTGGCAACTTCTCCTTTGGAATAGCAGAGCATATCCAGATACCAGGTACTAAGTATGATCCAGAAGTTGGAATATTTGGTATGGATGTATGCGTTTCATTAGCTAGACCAGGTTTTCGTGTTATGAGAAGGAGGAGGAAAAGATCATACGTAGCTCCCTGGCATAGAGTATCGAAGGAGGAGGCGATAGAGTTTTTAGAGAAAGTTTTCAATGTAAAAGTGGTGTAATTTAAGGTGAGAGAATGGCTAAGCATAGGCCTCCAAAACCCAGGAAATTCGGAAAAGGCGCATTAAGATGTAGGATCTGTGGTACTCACGAGGCCATAATAAGAAAGTATGGTTTAAATATATGTCGTAGGTGTTTTAGAGAGGTAGCCACTAAGATAGGCTTTAAGAAATATATGTGAGAACTAATTGGGAGAGCTGAGAACAATGTGCATGATGGACGTCCTTGCGAACGCCATGGCAACTATAATGAATAATGAAATGCGTGGTCATAAGGAGTGTTTAATATATCCTGCCTCAAAGCTAGTGGCGCGTGTACTTAGGGTTATGCAGAAGTATGGATACATAGGCGAGGTAGAGTATATAGACGATAAGAGGTCAGGTAAGTTCAGAGTACAGTTACTCGGTAGGATCAATAAATGTGGAGTTATAAAGCCAAGGTTCCCTGTGAAATGGAGAGACATAGAGAAATGGGAGCAGAAGATCCTTCCAGCAAGGGATGTTGGCATCCTTATAATATCCACTCCTCAGGGAGTTATGTCACATAGAGAGGCGCGAGAAAAGAGGATAGGAGGAGTCCTTTTAGCCTACGTTTACTGAGGTGAGACATCTTATGGGATATGTCCCACCAAAGCCCAAGTTAACGTCCCTTGAAGCTCGCTTAATGAAAGTGCGCCGTATCTTAAAGAGCAAGAAGCCAGAGTTCATAAGGATGGATGCTTGGCGTTATAAAAGACTTGGTGATAAATGGAGGAAGCCAAGAGGATTAGATAACAAGATAAGGCTTGAGATAAAGGGTTATCCAGCTAAGGTTAAAGTTGGCTATCGTGCTCCAAAGATAGTTCGCGGAATGCATCCGAGCGGATTTAAAGAGGTAATAGTTCACAATGTAAATGAGCTAGCTGGACTCGATCCAAGAAGACATGCCATACGTATTGCAGCATCCGTTAGCCTCAAAAAGAGACTCGAGATAGTGAAGGAGGCCTGGAGGCTCGGATTTAAAGTATTGAATCCCGGGAAGAGAGTTCTTAAAATTTTAGAAGGTGAGAAATCATGACTACCCAGCAACTAACTACGGTAAGGAGAATGGCTGCAGAAATACTTGGAGTAGGCATTCATAGGATCTGGATAGATCCTGAGAGAATAGATGAAGTAGAGAATGCTATAACCAGAGAGGACGTACGTAGACTCATTAAGGAGGGGATTATAAAGGCAAGGCCAATAAAGGGAGTAAGTAGGGTAAGGGCTAGACTAAGGCACGAGCAACGTAAGAAGGGAAGGAGAAGGGGTTATGGTAGGAGAAAGGGCGTGAAGTCAGCTAGAAGTGATCCTAAGGAGGAGTGGATAAAAAGGATAAGAGCTATAAGGAAATTCCTTAAATACCTCAGAAAGCGAAGGATAATATCTAGGAGTACGTATAGAAGGCTTTACATGCTTGCAAAAGGAGGTACCTTTACAAGCGTGAGTCATGTAAAGACATATATAAGGGAGCATAAGCTCTCGAGAAAGATAATATAGCGTGGGGGTACATCACATGGCTCGTGGTCCTCTATATAAGGTTCCGTTTAGAAGAAGGAGAGAGGGCTTAACAAACTATCGTAAGAGGAGGAAATATCTTCTCTCAGGAAAGCCAAGGTTTGTTGTAAGGAAGACGGCAAGACACATAATAGTTCAAGTAGTAAGGGCGTTACCCATAGGCGATCACATACTGGTATCTGCACATAGCAATGAATTAAGGCGTTATGGATGGTTAGGAGATACAAATAATACGCCTGCAGCATACTTAGTAGGACTTTTAGCAGGCCTTAAGGCGTTGAAAAAGGGCATTAAGGAGGCAATTCCCGATATAGGCTTACATAGACCAGTTCCCCATTCGAGGGTGTTTGCCGCAATAAAGGGAGCTATAGATTCAGGCTTAAAGGTTCCTTGTAGTCCAGAGGTATGGCCTAGTGAAGATAGGATAAGAGGAGAACACATTGCGACATATGCTAAACAACTTAAGGCTGAAGATGAAAACCTCTTTAAGTTACGATTTTCAAAGTACTTAGAGAGGGGACTTGATCCAGAGATATTACCTGAGCATTTCGAGAAGGTAAAGAAAATAATCTTAGCAAGCTTTGGTGTGAATATTTCTCCTAAATCTTCTAATTAAGACCTCTAGGTGGAATTAAGTTTATATATCAATACATAAGCCCTATTCTAGTGCTAGAGGTGATGATATGTCAACATCAGTAAGCATTGAGGAGTGGATTCCTAGGACTAAGGTTGGAATGCTAGTCAAGGAAGGGAAAATTACATCAATAGACCAGCTATTCGAGATGAACTTGCCGATTAGAGAGGTAGAGATAGTTGACGCTCTCTTACCCAATTTGAAACATGAAATAGTCAACGTAAACTTAGTTCAAAGGCAGACGGATAGCCCCTAGGGGCCCGTAAGCTGGAGAGGTAAGCAGATTCCAGGTATTAGTAGTAGTAGGAGATGAGAACGGCCACGTTGGAGTAGGCTTAGGTAAAGCAAGGCAGATAAGAGTAGCGATAGAAAAAGCAATTCAAAATGCAAAGCTAAACATAATCCCAGTAAGACGTGGATGTGGTAGTTGGGAATGCTCATGTAATGAACCACACAGTATACCATTTAGAGTAGAGGGAAAATCGGGAAGCGTTAGAGTTACATTATTACCGGCACCTAAAGGCGTGGGTCTAGTGGTTGGTGAAGCAGCTAAGGTTGTCCTAAGATTAGCTGGAATAAAAGATGTATGGTCTAGGACTAGAGGAGAGACCAGGACTACCGTTAACTTCGTTAAGGCGGTTTATGACGCTCTAAGGAATACTTATAAGTTTAAGCATCCAAAGGATTGGTAGGTAGGGTAGAGCACCATGAGTAAGGAGAGCAGAAAGCTCCTAGCTGTCATAAGGATACGAGGTACTGTGGATGTACCTCCGGATGTAGAGCATACGCTAAGACTTCTTAGGCTAGTTAGAAAATTCCATTGCGTGATAATTGATAATAGACCATCGTACATGGGTATGCTTAGGAAAGTTAAGGACTGGGTGACTTGGGGAGAGATAACGCCAGAGACTTTAGCAATACTACTAAGGAGGAGGGGAAGGCTTACAGGAAATGAGCGGTTAACTGATGAACATGTAAAGAAGCTAGGCTATGAAAGCATAGAGGATTTCGCGAAGGCCGTATTTGAGGGAAAGGCTAAGCTAAGTGATATACCAGGGCTTAAGCCAGTATTTAGATTAGCTCCGCCAAGCGGAGGATTTAAAGGTAGCATAAAGAAGCAGTATGGAGCTGGAGGCGAGTTAGGATATAGAGGAGAGGCTATTAATGAATTAATAAAGCGTATGGCCTAAGGGGTGATGTATATGGTAGTTAGGAGGAAGAAAAAATCTCGATATATGAGAGGAACGCGTACGTGTGGATGGGGTCGGGTAGGTCAGCATAGGAAAAGTGGAAGAAAAGGTGGTGTTGGACACGCTGGTATGCACAAACACTACTGGACGTGGGTCGTTAAGTACGCTCCAGACTACTTTGGAAAGCATGGATTTACTAGACCTCCTGAGCTAGTTCCTAGAATTAGATGGATAAATATAGGGGAGCTTGACATAATGGCAGAGGACCTAGTTGAAAAGGGCCTAGCAGAGAAGGTTAATGATAAAATAGTAATAGATGTGACTAAGCTAGGTTATAACAAGGTACTTGGCCAGGGTAAGGTTACAAAGCCCTTAATAGTGAAGGCACCATTCTTTACGAGTAGCGCGATAGAAAAAATTAAGAGTGCAGGTGGAGAAGCTATTATAGTCAAATAGGCGATGTTACATGCCTTCACGGGTGCTTAGCACGCTAAAGCCCTTTATGCAAATACTCCCGGAAGTTCCAAAGCCTACAAGACCCGTTACCTTTAGGGAGAAACTACTATGGACAGGACTAGTGTTGACGATATACTTTATAATGTGTGAAGTAACCCTGTATCCTTTAAGCCCACAGCAACCCGGATTTGAGAGGTTCTTCTTCTTAAGGTTAATATTCGCATCGAGAAGAGGTACGTTAGCTGAGCTAGGTATAGGCCCTATAGTAACAGCTGGTCTAATTTTCCAGTTACTCGTCGGAAGTAGGATTCTAGATTTAGATTTAAGCGATCCTGAAGATAGAGCACTCTTTACCGGAGGTCAGAAGCTATTTGCATTTCTATTCGCACTACTTGAATCCTCTGTTTATGCGTTTAGTGGAATATATGGGCTTACAAGTATTAGCGCTAAATTCGCTATATTTATGCAACTATTCGCGGCAAGCATACTCATAATCCTAATGGATGAGATGATACAAAAGGGATGGGGACTAGGGAGCGGCGTAAGCCTTTTTATAGCCGCTGGTGTCGCACAACAGATATTTTGGTTATGCTTCGCACCATATCCAATGGACGATGGATATCCATTAGGAGCGCTTCTTGCCTTCTTCTCAGCTATAGCGGCATCCGTAAGGACACACTCCATAGAACCATTGAAGAACGTAATAGTTAGGCCACATGGGCTCCCTGACGTCGTAGGATTTCTCTCAATGATAGGGATATTCCTATTGATTTCATATTTAGAGGGAGTACGTGTTGAGTTACCTGTGGTTTATTCGCGTTATAGAGGACTTAGAGCCAAAATACCATTTAAGTTCCTCTATGTATCTAACGTGCCTGTGATCCTAACAGGAGCACTATCTGCAAACATAATGATGTTTGCACAAATACTGTGGAGTCGCTATAGCAATACCTCAGCCATTAAGTACATTAAGTGGTTCGTTTACTACGAAAATGTAAATGGTACTAATGTTCTTAGACCTAGCTTAGTTTATTACTTATCACCACCAGGCAATTTATCGGATGTAGCGGCAGATCCAATGAGAGCATTGATCTACTTACTGTTATTTACAATGTTATGTGTCTTCTTTGCTATAGCGTGGGTTGAGACGTCAGGCATGGATCCTGAGACACAAGCCGAGCAGATAGTACGTGCCGGACTTCAAATCCCGGGGTTCAGACGATCTGAGCGAATAGTCGCTGCGATATTACGTAGATATATCCCGTCATTGACAATATTGAGTGGACTGGCGGTAGGTCTAATAGCGGCAGTAGCGGATATGCTTGGCGCCATAGGTACGGGTATGGGAATACTGCTTCTGATCGACATTCTATTGCAGTATCAAGCAATTATGATGCAGGAGAGAGCGCTGGAGATGTACCCATTACTTAGGAGAATCATCGGAGAGAGAAGACGTAGATAATCTCTAGTTACAATTTTGGGAAAAGAGAATCTCCGGCGTATTCAGTAAAAATTATTTTAAGCGTTCGAATGTCTATTTTAAATATCGGTGAGTACGTGCCTAGGAGAATGACCGATAGAATCATTGAGCGTAAGGAACAAATATATAATCTCCTTAAAGAAAAGGGGGAGATGTCTACTTCGGAAATAGTACGTGAGACTGGACTTACACACTCACAAACGTTTTACGTATTGCGATTACTAATGAAAGAAGGACGTGTGAAAGAAATAAAAAGGGGAAAGGTAGCCTATTGGGTTGCAGAGTAATATGGAGGTGATATATCATGGGAGGAAGGCAGAGAACTACATTATTACAAATAGGTACGAGTAGCGAGAAGGGCTCCAAGAAGGCAGCCAGAAAAGGGAAGGCAAAGGCAAAGTAGGATATGAGAGAGTGGCCTCCTCTTAAGAGAAAAGGAGAGCTTATAGTTGCATTGCCCTCGAATGTAGTCAGTGAACTACCATCCCTAAGAGAGAAAACAGAGAAACTTGGAGAGATCTCCCGTTCACTTACTATTTTTCGTGTAACCAAGTTAGTTCTCTTCAGAAGAAGACCTGATGAAGAAAAACTCATACGTGATATACTCACCTATCATATCACGCCCCCATATCTGCGTAAGTACATACCATTAAAGAAGAGCTTAAGGTACGTGGGTCTTCTTCCTCCACTTAGAAGTCCATCTCATGCTGTTTCTAAAGACATTAACGAAGCAATAGATTTTTCCTACAGGACAGGATGTGTGATAGAAGTAGATAAGAAGGAAGGTAAAATATACTTCGATATCGGACTCGCCCAGCCAGCCTATGTTCCACTTTCAGAAGTTAGGAGGAGATATCGAAATGGAGATGTCGAAATGTTAAGGCTCATTAGGAGAACTAAAGAGGGAATTGAGGCAAAGATCATTAACGAAGGGGAAGTACCGATTTATTGGAGCTATCATTTGGGCAAGACATATAGTTCTCTACAATCATTACTCAGCGATATGGAGGATTATCTTAAGATAGCTACTTCCCGTTATGGAGTGCTCATAACTAATATATGGAACTCCTTGAAGAAGAGGCTTGCTAAAGAGAAGAAAGTACTCGTGATATTTGGTGGTCCTAAAGAGGGGCTTTATGATATAGCAAGGGATGAGGGTTTCGATCTTGAAGCTAAAGTTGACTATGTAATAAATTTCATACCATTACAAGGCACGAGAACTGTTCGAACTGAAGAGGCAATGTTTATCAGCTTAGGAATTCTAAACGTTATCATACCTAGATGAGAGCTCACAAAGGGAAAATATTTTAAACTCTATAGTTTTTCTTAAAAAGGCAAGACGAGGGATGAGTTAATGTGTCCAAATAGACCACGACGAGGAAGTATGGCATATTGGCCAAGGGTAAGGGCACGTAGCATAGTAGCTAGGATTAGGAACTGGCCTTCTCCTGATCTAGAGAAGCCTACACTTCTCGGCTTCGCAGGATATAAGGTAGGTATGCTTCATTTAGTTACAATAGAAGATAGAAAAGGTAGTCCGCTCTTCGGAAGAGAGGTTGTTAAAGCTGCAACAGTTATAGAGACTCCTCCGTTAAGAGTTCTCGGCTTTAGAGCATATGTGGCAACACCTTATGGCTTAAAGTCATTCGGTGAGGTATGGGTAAGCGATCCACCAGATGACTTAGAGAGAGTATTCACAATCCCTGAGAAATTCAATACAGAGGAGCAGCTTAAGAAGATCCAAGGTGCTCTCGACGCAATAGCCGAGTTAAGAGCTATTGTTGCAACCCAACCAAGACTTAGTGGTCTTGGTAAGAAAAAACCAGAGGTATTCGAAATAAAGGTATATGGCGGTACCATTCAGGAACAATTTGAGTACCTGAATAAACTTCTCGGTAATGAGGTAAGGATTAGCGATGTATTTCAAGAAGGCGATTACGTTGATGTTATCAGCATAACTAAGGGAAAGGGCACACAAGGGCCTGTTAAGAGGTTTGGAGTAAAGATAGCTCCTCGATGGCACAAGCATAGGAAGGGAGCAAGAGGACATGGAACCCGAGGACCTCAGCATCCAGGCCCAATGTTCACCTCGCCTCAGGCGGGCCAAATGGGCTTCCACCAGAGGACTGAATATAATAAGCGTATCCTTAAGATAGGATATAATGGTGAGGATATAAATCCGAGTGGAGGATGGAAACATTATGGTATTGTAAGGAGCGATTACATAATCCTAGAGGGATCTGTACCTGGACCCATAAAGAGGCTTATTAAGTTGAGATATCCGATAAGACCTAGGGATGTAGAGCATGCGGGTAAGCCTCAGATACTTTACATGAGCATAAAGCCTATTGAGGTGACGTAAGTTGCGAGTAGTTAATGTATACGATCTTGAAGGCAATCCTGTAGATAGAATAGAACTTCCACCTATATTCTTCACTCCAGTTAGGGTAGACGTAATAAGGCGAGCAGTAATTTCGGCTATTACGGCCAGAATACAGCCACAAGGTAGGGATAGACTTGCTGGAAAGAGGACGACTGCAGAAAGCTGGGGACCAGGATATGGCGTTGCGAGAGTACCTAGAATTAAGGGTAGTAGTAGAGCAGCATTTGCTCCAATGACTGTAGGCGGATTTAGACCACATCCGCCAAGAGTTGAGAAAGTCATTCATGAGAGGATAAATAAGAAGGAGAGGCGCTTTGCGATAAGAAGTGCTATAGCGGCTACTGCAATTAAGGAACTTGTGGAGAAGAGGGGACATATAGTAGATTATGTTCCTGAGATACCTCTTATAGTAGTAAATGATATAGAAGAATTGAACAAGACACGTCTGGTTAGAGAGGCGTTCAAGAAGCTCGGCCTCTGGGCCGATGTAGAAAGAGCAAAGGAGAATACTAGAATAAGGGCTGGAAAGGGTAAGAGACGTGGGAGAAGACTTAAAAAACCAAAGAGCGTCCTAGTGGTAGTTGCTGAGGATAGGGGAATATTTAGAGGAGCACGAAACCTACCTGGTGTCGATGTAACTCTAGTTAAGAATCTTAACGCTGAATTACTAGCTCCAGGCGGAGTACCGGGCAGATTGACCTTATGGTCTCGTTCAGCGATTGAGGTATTACGATCTGAGAACCTCTTCCAGTAAGGTGATGGAAATGGAGATGGATCCTTATAAGATAATACTTCGACCTGTAATCTCCGAGAAGGCCATAGAGCAGATAGAGCGTCTAAATAAGCTTGTGTTCATAGTGGATAGACGTGCTACTAAGAAGCAGATTAAGGAAGCTGTTGAAAAACTCTTCAATGTTAAAGTCGTTAAAGTAAACACTCTCATAACGCCTGAAGGAGAGAAAAAAGCTTATGTAACACTATCTCCTGAATATAGTGCGTCGGATATAGCTACTAGACTTGGAATATTCTAGATAAGAGGTGAATGGAATGGGTAAAAGGCTATTAGTACAAAGGATGGGGCGTGGAACACCTACATTCAGGTCTCCCTCATGGCGACGAGAGGGACCAGCACGCTATCCGCCCCTAACGCCCGAGGAGCTAACAGGAGTGATTAAGGGGAGAGTAGTTGAGATATTTCACGATGTAGGAGCAAATGCTCCTAGAGCAAGGATACTTCTCGAAAACGGACAGGAATTCATAACAATAGCAGCCGAGGGAATCAGATTAGGACAAGAGATAGAGGTAGGAGCAAAGGCGGCAATAAGACAGGGAAATATATTGCCCATTAAAGCAATACCTGAAGGCACTATGATATTCAATATAGAGTTAAGGCCAGGAGATGGTGGTAAGCTTGTTAGAAGTGGAGGAGGATATGCAGTAGTGCTCTCCCACACAGAGAGTGGAACTATAATACAACTCCCGAGCAGGAAGATGAAGCTAATAAAAGGAGAGTGTAGGGCAACTATAGGAATTGCAGCTGGAGGAGGGCGTATCGAGAAGCCTCTACTTAAGGCAGGTAAGGCGTATCATAAATGGAAGGCAAGAGCTAGGAAATGGCCTCGTGTAAGGGGTAAAGCAATGGGAGCTTATGCACATCCACATGGAGGTGGAGCACATCCAAAGGGAGCACCACCAGTCTCAAGGCATGCACCACCTGGAGCTAAGGTAGGTCACATAGCCTCTAGGAGATGTGGACGTAGGAAGTAGCTAGGGTACTATCTTAGTGAAGTTACCTTCTCCATTAAGGGCTTTAATGAGGCTTTCCCTTTTAAGCATATTAAGGATCCAAACTTCACCACCTTGCTTGAAATACGCGGGATGAGAAAGTGCCTCCAAGATCTTACCTTTCATGCCTCCGGTTACGTCAATTCCCTTAGATCCTCCAATCTTCTCAACTATTGTACTTAGATCACCATAGTGGATCAGTCTTATGGGCTCACCTTTCAGATCGGGGGATGGATATATTCCATCCACATCAACGCCGAAGACTATCAATTTTATGTTAAGCTTCATTGCTAATTCAAAGGAAAGCTTATCTCCAGAGCATATAGCAACTCCTTTTTCCTCATCAAAAACAATATCTCCGGAAAGAATAGGCATGAAGCCTAGTTCTAGCGATCTAATTATAGGATCTATGAATATCTTTACTATGTCTCCATCTCTTGACGTAATTATAGATGAGGTATTAACTGAGAAAACAGGCAAGCCCTCATTTAGGAATTCCTCAATAAGCTCACACCTGAGGATGGCTAACCTCCTTTGAACTTCCATCACGCCTAATCTCTGTACGCTTCCAATAAGTCCTTCCTGTAAGTTATACCTTCTTACAACCGGATGACCAGCACTACCAGCCCCATGGATTATAACGAACCTAAAGCCCATCTCCATCCAAATATTTTTCAATTCTCTCGCAATTCCCTTGATTACCTCTCTTCTTACAACTAATTCATCTTTTCCTTTTTCAGTAAGTACTGAGCCCCCTATCTTTATTACCATAGTCCTTTCCATACGTTACTCCTCCACGTAATGTCTATTAGCTTAAACGCGAGATACATATTAACTCACTAATGCGAAATTGATAAGCTTAAGTTCCGTTAAGCTTAAATAAAAAACATATACTTCTAGACTATGGAAATGGGGCCGTAGCTCAGCCTGGAGGAGCGCCGGCCTTATAAGGCCGACTCCGGCACAAGGCCTAAGAGAGCCGGAGGTCGTGGGTTCAAATCCCACCGGCCCCACCACGCATTTTAGCTACAATGATATTATCTCATGTTCTCTAATGAATCCCACGTTATTTATGTTTATAAGAGGATATTAAGTAAAGTAATAGGACAAGGCGAACCAGTATAGTCAGCTGAGGGGGTAAAGCTGAAATGCTTGACAGGATTAGAAGATGGGAAGAGGAGATACTGAATTATTGGAGCGAGAAGTCAGTTTATGATAAGGTTAAAAGTTCCCTTAAAGGCAAGCCTGTATTTAATTTCATTGATGGTCCTCCCTATCCAACGGGACCTATACACTTAGGACACTCATGGAATAAGACGTTAAAGGACATAGTGTTACGATTTTGGCGTATGAGAGGATATGATGTGGTCGATACGCCAGGCTTTGATATGCATGGATTACCAATTGAGGTTCAGGTAGAGAAGAAATTAAACTTCAAGAGCAAGACCGATGTACTTGCATATGGTGTTGATAAGTTCATTTCGGAATGCAAGAAACTTGCCTTTACAAACGTCAAAGTTGAGACTGAGCAGTTTAGGAGACTGGGCGTGTGGATGGACTGGGAGAAACCTTACCTGACCGTTGATCCTACGTACATTGATGGTGTATGGTGGACTATAAAGAGGATGCATAATTTAGGTAGGCTTTATCAGGGATGGAAGGTTCTAGGATGGTGCCCTCGGTGTCAAACAGTACTAGCACAACATGAGTATGAGTATAAACAGAAGAGATCGCCCAGTCTTTATTTTAAGGTGAAGCTCCTTGATGAGGATTGTTATGTGGTAGTATGGACCACAACACCATGGACACTAATAGGAAACATGGTGATTGCAGTACATCCCGATGAAAAGTACGTGAAGGTTAAGGCAAATGGGGAACTATGGATTTTATCGAAATATCAAGTAGATTCAGGCCTCTTAAAGGAGCTTGGTGTGGAGAAATATGAAGTAGTGGACGAGTTCCCAGGTAGGGCAATAGAAGGTAAGAAGTATGTACATCCATTATTAAATGAAGTACCGATTCATAAGGAGCTTGAGGAAAAGAATGAACGTTGTCATACAATAATCACAAGTGCCGAATATGTTCATGTTGATGAAGGAACTGGCTGTCTTCACGTAGCGCCATCCTTCGGACCTGAGGACTTCGAAATAGGAACCTCGCTAGGCCTTCCACTAATAACGTTCGTTGATGGAAGGGGAGTATTCGATAAGGATGGAGGCTATTTTGAAGGGAAGAACGTTAACGAGGCTAGCGAGCTAGTTGTTAAGGTGCTTGACGAAAAAGGGCTAGTTGTGAAATATGGAACAATAGTACATGAGTACCCGCATTGTTGGCGTTGTAAAACTCCCCTGATATTTAGGCTTACCAAGCAGTGGTTCTTCAGAGTTAAAGATTATAGGGACAAATTGGTGAAGCTTGCTGAGGAAACCGAGTGGATTCCAAGTTGGGCTAAGGCGCTATTCATAGACTGGCTGAAGAACATAGAGGATTGGTGTATTTCAAGGCAGAGATTCTGGGGCACTCCCTTGCCAATATGGATATGTGAGAAGTGCGGATACTATATTGTAGTTGGATCTATTAAGGAAGTTGAGGAACTTTCAGGTAAGCGTATAGAGGATCCACATAGACCATTCATAGATAAAATAGTCTTCAAGTGTCCTAATTGTGGCGGTAGCATGAAAAGGGTGCCTGATGTTATAGATGTTTGGATAGATTCAGGGTCTGTAATATGGTCAGTACTTCCTCAGGTAAAGGGCATAAGCGACTATTCAAAATGGGAGACGTTGGAGATAGTATTAGAGGGAAAGGATCAGATAAGAGGATGGTTTAGCGCACTCTTTGTTCTCTCAGCAATACTCTTCGGTAAATTACCGTACAAGCGTGTATATATGCATGGTTTTGTAACGGACGAAAGAGGAGTCGCAATGCACAAGTCATTAGGTAATGTCATACTACCCGATGAGGTAATAGAAAAGTACTGTGCGGAAATACTTAGGTTCTATCAAGTAATCTCCACGTCACCAGGAGAGGATCAAAGGTTTGGGTATGGACTTCTGTCTAGGGCTAGAACGTACTTAACGATATTCATAAACACATATAATTACTTAAGCCAACTGGCTAAATACCATAAGGAAGTGGAGACAGACCTAGCTCCAGAAGATGAATGGCTTCTCTCCAGAATAAACAGTCTAATAGAGGAGGTTACTAAGGATCTCGAATCTTACCAGATTCCGGATTATGCTAGGAAATTATACGAGTTCTTAGTCGAAGATGTTAGCAGATTCTACATACAATTGGTTAGAGAAAGGATGAGGGATGAAACTGAAGCGGGAAAGGTTCTTCACGTCCTTAAGTATACATTGGACAGGTTCTTAAGGCTTGCAGCTCCCTTAAATCCAATGCTTTCAGAGAAGATATTCATAAAGGTCATGAAGAAGATACTAGGTAGGGAAGAGGATAGCGTACATATGTTACCCTGGCCTTCTGTCGATAAGGATAAGGTAAGAAAAGATTTAGAGGAGATGTTCAATAAATTGAGGGAAGTTTTAACTGCAGTTAAGAGGCTTAGGCAGGAAGTAGGGATTAAGGCGAGATGGCCATGTCGCGCACTCTATATTGAGGATAAGAGCCTTAGTCCACTTAGAGAAGTAATACTCCGTGCCGCTAACGTTAAAGAAGTAATCTTTGAGACACCGCGAGAGGATAAGTATATAAAAACATGCTCAACCACAGTTGGAACCGTAGGATTAGATGTAAAGGAGACGAGAGAACTCATGGCTGAAAGACTAATGCGTGATATATCACGCCATGTGAGGGCAAAGAGGAAGGAGCTTGGATTGAGGCCGATAGATAGGATAAAGCTCTATATAGCCGGAGAAAAGGAGATGCTTAACCTACTCAACGATGTGATGGATGAATTAAAGGAACGATGCGGTGCGGATGAGGTAGTGACAGTAAGGGAACTGCCTAAGGTACATGATAAAGTAGAATTCAAAGGCCATATAGTGCAATTTTACGTGGAGAAAGCATCATGATAGGATATAGGGGAATTAGTACTAAACATGAATAGGTGTTTAAATTGAAGAGATGGCTAATGGAGATACTGAGATGTCCTATATGTAAACACCATCCTTTAAAGCTTTTCATCTTTATCGAAAAAGAGGAGATAGAAGAGGGAATACTATTTTGCGAGAAATGTAGACGGTGGTACCCAATAATAGAGGGGATACCTCACCTGTTACCGGATGAATTACGAAACAAGCGAGAGGATTTAGACTTCCTCAAGCGGTGGATTGATAAGGTACCCGAAGAGGTAAAGGAGCGTGGGCTACCTTATAATGTACGTGATATCAGACAATGAGTTCTTCTCCCCCTTTGCTTTAACTATTTTCCACAAGGGACTATCCTTCGTTACTATGTATCTTGTCTTCCTCTTAGAGTCCCAAATGCTTATTAATCCCCTACTTCGCATCTTTTCAAGCACATATTTTACTACACTTAACGTTACTGGCTTTGTATCAAGACCTGCTACTTGAGCTACTCTTTTAGGTGTGAATGTAACGCAGGATCCCCTCGCTTTGGCAATTAGGTAGGAAACGGCCTCTACTGCAATTCTCTCAACATCGCTTCTCATCATTCCCCACTTTGCTAAGGGTTCATAGAGATATTTAAGGTGGGAATCATTGAAGCGTAAAGTAAATTAAGTATAGTATTTACCTTGATACTGAGGTGTATATATTTGAAAAATACTAGCATAGCATTAGCAGTTCTCCTTATTTTAATAGTAGGATTCATCAGCATTACATCTGCAGCCATAGTGTTCCCTAAGTATGTAGTTAAGAGACCGAATAACGTTAAACTTTATGATGAAAAGGAGTTTGAAGTAAGCCTTAAACTCCTTCTAATCTATAATGGTACTCAACGAGCACCTGTAGGTGTCCTAATCCCGCTCTTCGTTAACAATTTCTGGTCCACTGCGGAGATAGAGAGCGTAAAACCAGTAATGGGAAGCCTTACGTTCACTGGAGTTACTTACTATGACTTTAATATATACTTGCCTGCTTCTAGAAGTTATGCTGAAGTCCCTAGCTCCATGCGGGATACCTATGGATTTTCACATCACGCATTAGCACTCGGGCTTGGTTCACAGGCGCCACGTGAGGAGACAATAATTATAGTGAAAATGCGTATATCCGCATATCGTGTTGATGGTTCCTCCTTAATCTTAAGCCCAGGCGGTACGATTAGGGAAGCAAGAGAGGAGCTAGGAGAGGATTACGTGATATACACGAGACCTACTTATTACTGGGATTACAACACTACCATTGTCCAAAGGGTGCTTGAGGAGATAAAACAGGGACTTATCTCAAGGTACGGTAAACCACTTGATTCATTAAGGGTGTATGATGTAGTTAGGGAACTACTGAACTGGCTATCTTATAACACATATTACATGGATAGATTTGACTACCCATACTCTAGGCTTAAGGCAAGTCAGATATTAAACACGACCATAGAGATTGAGGGGAAAAAGAAGTACTATGGCGTTTGTAGGCATATGGTAGATCTCTTCGTAACTTTAGCTAGAGGACTTGGAATTCCAGCAAATAGGTATGAGGGCATGATCTTTGGATATAGTGGAGATAAGCTCATACTCCTTGGATTTCATGCATGGGCCGAGATCTACTTGCCAAGGATAGGATGGGTTCCAGTTGAGGCGACAATCACATCGCCTTATGAGAGGGATATAATCGATATAGGTGATCTAGAGGTGGTCTATTACGTACCGTACTCCCATGAGTATAATGCATATAAACCTCCTGAGATACCATCAGTACTTATTTCGGTACTCGCTGCAAATGTTACATTAATTGGGAGAGGAGTGGGGGTAAGTGAAATAATACCGTCGGTAGTTTATGTCCCGGGAATAGGAAGGCTTCCAATAAAGGACTTCATAATAATAACCGTTGTATTGCTACTAATTGCTGATAACATATACATACATAGGAAGCTGATGAGATATCGGAAATTAGAGGAGGAGTGAAGCCTTTATATATCCCCATTCTTCATAAAAAGTAAGGTGTCATAGCAATGCCCGTGAAATTTACGTATCGAGGATATACTATAGAGGAATTACAGAAGATGAGTATGGATAAATTCATAGAGTTGCTCCCAGCTAGGCAGAGGAGGAGCCTACTTAGGGGACTAACTCCTGCACAGAGGAAACTACTTGAGAAAATAAGGAAGGCAAAGAAGCTAATGAAGGAAGGTAAGCGCGTAGTGATAAGAACCCATGTTAGGGACATGATAATACTACCCGAGATGGTAGGCCTTACCATACACGTATATAACGGGAAGGAGTTCATTCCAGTAACCATAACTCCAGAAATGATAGGACATTACCTCGGCGAGTTCGCACCAACTACAAAGATAGTAAAGCATGGTGAGCCAGGACTCAGAGCCACTAGATCATCCATGTACGTACCACTTAAGTAAGGCTATAGAGTTAAATTTATATTCACACTACTTAGTCTAATGATACGTTCATCACATGGTGAAATAAGATGCCTACATGGGGATATTCAGTAAAGGAATTGGATCCTGAAAGAACCGCTAAGGCATCTGGAAGGAACCTGAGGATACACTTTAAGCATGCCGTAGAGATATGTAGGGAGATAAGGGGTAAACATATAGATGAGGCAGAGAGGATATTAAAGGAGGTAATAGCCTTAAGGAGGCCTGTGCCTTTTAGGAGATTTCACGGAAAGGTAGCTCATAAACGTCAGCTAAGCGGATGGCCTGCAGGTAGGTATCCAGTAAAGGCAGCGAAGGCAATATTAGAGGTTCTGGAAAATGCTCGTGCAAACGCAGAGTATAAGGGATTAGACACCTCACGTCTTTGGGTCGTTCATGCTTGTGCACAGAAGGCCATGAAGATAAAGAAGTATATTCCACGTGCATTTGGTAGGGCCACTCCATTCTTTAAGCAGTTAACGCATGTCGAGATAGTTTTGGAGGAAAGATAGCATGACGGTAAAGGATTATTTTATTCAAAAGGGCATTCAGAAAATGCTTATTGATAGGTTCTTGGAGCAGGAGCTTAAGAGAGCGGGATATGCAGGTGTTGATATAGTTAGAACTCCTTTAGGAACTAGGGTCACCATCTATGCTGAGAGACCCGGTATGGTTATAGGGAGAAGGGGATCAAATATCCGTCTGCTAACGGAGAAGTTACAGAAATTATTTAACATAGAGAATCCTCAAATAGACGTGGTTCCAATTGAGAGACCTGAGCTAAACGCTAAGATAATGGCTGAGCGTATAGCAAGAGCACTTGAGCGGGGCGTTCGATTCCGTAGGGCAGCTTTTATAGCGCTAAGACAGATAATGGAGGCTGGAGCAAGGGGAGCTGAGATAGTTATAAGTGGTAAATTAAGGAGTGAGAGAGCAAGAACTGAGAAGTACACAGCGGGAGTTGTTTATAAATCAGGACATCCAGCAGAGGCCATGGTAGATGAGGCAGTAACGTATGCCTTACTTAAACCAGGAGTCTATGGCATAAAGGTTAGGATAACACTACCGGACGTGCCCCATCCAGATGACATAAAGATAAAGGAAGTAAGTGAGGAGAAAGAGGAGAAGAAGGAGGAGGGAGGCAAATAATGGCGATATTAAGGCCTAATGAAATAAGGAAGATGAGCCCTGATGAAAGGAGGAAGAAACTCGAGGAGCTTCGTGCAGAACTAGCTAGATTAAGGGCATTAGCTTTAGCAAGAGGACAACTTGACAATCCGTGCAGGATAAGGGAAATAAGAAAGGCTATAGCAAGGATACTGACTATAGAAAGAGAGGAGGAATTGAAAAGAATGAGGGAAAGAGGGAAGAAATGAATGACGAAGTTAACTCCTACAAACATATATAGGCATGAACTAATAGGACTTCATGCTGAGGTTGTTGATTCTAAGAATAAATATCTAGTTGGGATTAAGGGTCTTGTAATAGATGAGACAAAGAATATGTTAGTTATACTCGATAAAGATGGAAAGTCAAAAATTATCCCTAAATCGGTCTGCACCTTTAGATTTACGTTACCAGATGGAACGTTAGTGGATGTTTTAGGCTCATTAATAGTTGGAAGACCTGAGGATAGACTTAAAAAAGTTATTAGAAGGAGGTGGTGATATGAAGAGACATGTTGGAATACCAGGTGTAGATCCACCACCTAAAACCTGTGATGATCCATTATGTCCATGGCATGGCACACTTTCAGTAAGAGGAAGAATCCTTGAGGGAAGAGTTGTCTCAACGAAGATGCAACGAACTATCTCCGTGCTCCACGAATACCTTCATTACGTCCCGAAGTATAAACGGTACGAGAGGAGGAGAAAGAAAATACATGCCCATCTACCGCCTTGTATTGAAGTTAAGGAAGGTGATATAGTAATAATTGGTGAATGTAGGCCAATAGCTAAGACAGTTCACTTTGTAGTTATCGGAAAGAAGGGAGAATAAATTTATTATACATCATTTTTCAAATAAAAAGAGGAGGGATGAATAATGGCGAAGAGAGGCGCAAAGGTAGTAGGCGTCTCATATAGATGGGGATATACACCTGGTATATTCCTAGGGTCTTATGTTAAAGTAGCTGATAATAGTGGCGCCAAAGTGGTAAGAATAATAGGCATAGTTGGACATCATGCAAAATCGGTTCATCGTAGAATACCAGGCGCAACAGTTGGTGATATGGTAGTTGTCTCTGTTAGAGAGGGCAAGCCCGAGTTAAGGAAGCAGATATTAAGGGGAGTTGTAATACGACAGAGAAGGCCCTTTAGAAGGCCTGATGGAACGTGGGTAAGCTTTGAGGATAACGCCGTCGTAATAGTAACTCCTGAGGGAGATCCTAAGGGAACTGAGATACATGGACCAGTTGCACGAGAGGCAGCTGAGAGATGGCCAAGAATAGCAAGTTTAGCTACGTTAATTGTCTGAATTTCCTTATGATAGACGTTATTGACTCTAGTATTCTATTAGTTCTCTCATATGATTGAGTGCCTAATATATTTATCCAATCAACGAGGTATTCCATAAGGGCCTTATACCTTGAGTCCACTAGCAATACTACGCCATAGTCGTCTGGACCTCTCACAAGTCTTCCTATTGCTTGGTTCACCTTTCTCATAGCAGGAACCTTATATACATACTCAAATGCTCTCTCCTTACCGTACTTAGCCTCGTAATATTTCATTTGAGCATATGTGGTTAGGCTAGGCTCTGGATATGGAACGCCAACTATTATCTCTACTTCAAGCTCCCTTCCGGGATAATCGACTCCTTCGCAAGTCCTACCACCAAGTACGCCCAGGAGCAAACCTCCACCACTTCTCCAACACTCCTTAAACTTCTTTATCTTCTCCTCAATCTCTCTTGTCGACTCACCTCTTCTCTCCACAAAGATGGGCTTTTCAATATGTTTCATTCTTGAGAATACCTCATTCATTACCTCATACGAAGGGAAGAAAATAGCGGTATTACAATCTAGATGAGAAGTTATCTCTGAAAGGAAATCGGCGATTCTTGAATACATTTCCTCACTTCTCTCCTCATATGCTGTGGTCAATCCCTCTACTATCAGTGCCTTCACCCTGCCCGCATATACAGGTCTTACCTTGAATTCTACAGACTTAGGAATACCACATATCTCTACATAGTGAGATATGGGACTTAATGTGGCTGACATATGTATCGTTATAAATGAATCCTCGACTATCGGCTTGATTGCTACTTGAGGATCAATACAATATACGGAATAGATCACTGTATCCCCTCTATGAGACAAGACGTGAACATATCGCTCATCATATGTAGTATCGATTAATTTATTTAGGAAATCTATGAACTCCTCTATGCTTAGCATGTTTCTAGGCCGTCTTCTCCTTAGGACTGCCGTTTTAACTAGACGCTCTAGGTAATCCATTACGATTAACAAACTCTCCCTTGTCTTGAGTTCGAAATCTGTTATGAATTCCTTCGCTGAGTACAGTTTTTCTTCCCTAGTTGATTTCTCTAAAAGCAGTTGTCTCATGACTTTTAGCGCTCTAACTACGGCGTACTTATACTTACTAAACTCCTCGAATTCTTCTCTATTTCTCGCTATCTTGCCTACCTTTATCTCCTTGATGCTTGTTAGAACGCTTTCTATATCCTTAGTAGTAATACTAGTTGATTCAACCTCCTGAGCAACCTCAATTACGTTATGTGCTTCATCAAAGATAAGAATTGCTTGATCTAATGTTTTATCCATGTTGATGAGTAGTACTTTCCTTAGGTCACTATCAAGTAAATATAGGTAGCTTAAGGCTATGACTCTGGATCTTTTGGCAACCTCAAGGCTAAGCTCGTGAGGACATATGCCAAGCTCTTTTCCTAATTTGTACAATCTATCGGCATGATGGATACCGCCTTTCAGTGTTTCTAATAACCTTTCAGTGGATTCCTGTTTAAACGCCAGATGGTATGGACACATACCCTTAGCCTTATATGTTTCGCAAAGCTTCACCATTATCTTATAGGGTAATCGTCTTAGACTTTCTAAAAGGCACATCTC
>QMSL01000003.1 GCA_003649665.1 Thermoprotei archaeon
AGGGGATAGAAGTTTGTGAGGTATGGTTTGGTGGGCCCGCCGGGATTCGAACCCGGGACCTCCGGCTCGTAAGGCCGGCATCCTAGACCAGGCTAGACGACGGGCCCTCTTGTCTAATAAATTATAGAGTGCACATTTAACTCTTTCTGAGTAGAGGATATATGAACCCCTATTTTACTTTTTTCTCTACGTATATTGAGTCAATGTAGAGAAGGCCTCCGCAAGAGCATTGACCTACTGTTTTGAGTATGTAGTCTCCTTCCTTAAAGCTTCTCTCGAGTCTATAACTACACTTATCACACCTTATGATGACTATCTTCTTAGGCTCCTTACTTGCCCTTTTCAATTCTCGTTGCTGTAATGCTATTGAGGTTATGGCGATCACTAACGTCACGACTGTCAATAACTTTACTATATCTTTAGGTACTTCCTCTGGGAATGTTGCGGAGAGTAAAAGCAATGTTATTAGTATCGAGGTTAGTATTGTAAAGATCGCCATTACGATGGCAGTCATTTTCATTATCTCACCTTACTGAGCTATGCCTATGCTATTGCCTATTCCAGCTATTATCACAGCATCGCCTTCCTTTGTCCTACTGCTTATTATATCGTAGATTCTTTCAATAACTTTATCTGCTGCTTCAGCTATTTCTCTAGTCATGGGCGATATTGCCTCCTCAAAGCTTTCCTTCACTATTATTGCGTCTATAGGTACTCCGTATCTTGTTGCGGCTTCCTCTATTTTCATCTTCTCAGGACCTGGATCTCCTATGGCGGCACCAACTCCTTCTACTATCTCTCCACTTTTCTCTCCCTCTAGCTTTTGAGCGGCATCTATCATAATTATCCTTGATATCCTTGGGTTCTTATACGTACTGAGGAGCTCTTCTACTATGGTTCCAGGCTTCCCTATCTCTCCTCCGGGACCTAAAGCCTTTATGAGGAGTACCTTTCTATTCATGATCTTGGTCTCCGCTATAATGGTATTATTTTTAATGGCTTTTATTACAGCATTAGTTCTCCTGATAAGCTTGCTTACTACTAAGGCACCAATGCCATCCCCTATTGGTACTCCATCCTTAAAGGAGACTACTGCATTATAATATGCTTCGGCAAAGCGGGTTATCTGAGGGAGCATCATCTCAAGTTGCATTATCATGAATACGCTCTTCGTTCTCCTCCCTAAGAGGGCGTAGTGTCTAGTTAGTCTATATAGCGAATTAAGCGCTATAGCTGCCTCAAGCATGTTCTCAAGATTCCTCATTTTAATGCCATTTACTTTAGGAGCTAGAGTCCTTATTATCTGATGGAATCTCTCCCTCTCAGTATCAAGTATATGCTCAAGTCTCCTGAGTACACCAAATGGATCTCGTTCCACAGGAGGTATTACAAAGAATTCTAGTATTTCGTCTATTCTACGAGATATCTCATGTACTGACGATCCAAACGAACTGAGTTGTGAGATGAGGATCTCCTTTGATTTCTTAACCATGTTTTCAAGCCTTCTAAGCACTTGATTTATCTCCTGAAGCCAGAGGAAGACTTGGATCCTTTGATTGAATAGGATGAATAGGATGAATAGGATGGTACTCAGCATGTACCAGAGAGAATCCGGTGAGCTTACCAAACTACCACCCACGTGATTATATTTCGCATAGGAACCATAATATTATGCATATTTAAGGGTAGAAAAACGTTTTCGATAAGTTGCAAGTTCTTGGAAGTACTTCTCTAGTATCCTTCGCTCCCATGATCTAAATGCAGGACATATGTAGCAACCTAGTCTATAAAAGCCAAGCTCATATAACGGATTTAACCTTACACCATTCATAGCAAGGTACAATTGAACTAGTGCAGTTGACCAGATCTTTATTGGAGCTATCTGCAACATACCTTCATGCCACCTAACGAACGGTCTACGTAATCTTGAGAGCGACTCACAATCCCTATCCCCAACTACGATTAGCGGTTTATCGCTTATCTTCTTCATTGCATCATAAAGCCCCTTTATCTTAATTTTAGTGCACCAGCGATCGTCCTTGGTTGGAAGAGAGCCTCTTTTCTTTAGTTCAATAGAGATATCAGCCTTTGCGTAAACGTAGTCTATGTTAAGTCTTCGAGCAATCTCATCGATGTACTTAATATTAAGTGGCAAATCAAGACACGTATCTACGTATATTGGAACTACGTTTTCCTTGCCAAAGTACTTGATGGAAAGAATCAAAGCAACAGTACTATCCTTGCCTCCACTCCATGGCACTATGACCCTATCATAGTCATATTCAGTATTTGCCTCTGCCCATTTGAATATTTTAAAAGCATATCTCTCTAAGAAGAGTAAATAGCTCTTATTGAGGTTTATACACGAGCTAATGTTCACGTCAATTGGCTCATATTCTCCTTTTCCAACAAGTCGTACGTCCTCATCGTATTCATAAGGAATTAATATCCTTAATGCCATCGAAGATCCCTGGAAAACTTCATGCACTCCCTCATCATATTTAACTACTAGAGGATTCTCGCCTATAGGCGCTCCGAAGAGTTCAGTAAACAACTCTTTATGAGGCTTGCCTATCGCATAATACATATCGTACGTGGGCTTGCACTTTAATCTAAGGGGCTCGCCTATTGTTCCGAAGTGGACGTAGCCTTGTTTGTCGGGATGCCATCTAGCGTATATTCTAAATAACGCCTTTCCCTTCTCTATAGCCCAGAATATCTCAGATATTCGGGCATTCCTCACCTTAGCTTTGTCGAGATTAACTAGTCTAACGTTCATCGGATGAGCTCGGTAGTTTCTTAACTCCTTCATTTCCCTAGGACATAGGACTACTATCAAACCGTCATATCCTTTAGATTCTTCCTCTATCCGCTTTACTAGATCATTATATCTTCTAACACCGCCCATGCTTGTAACATCTATTTGTCCGCCCCAATCACCATAGAATGTCTTAATTGTTGCCGTTACAGCATCCTTATCCTTTTTTGCACGTACTAAGATCCTGATCAGGGACTCCATTTTTAGCTCCCCAAGATGACATATAGAACTTTCTCGATAGCCTTCACGAGTACATTAAATGGAAGGGATGGTGTGTTAACTTCAGAAACAACGTATTCGGAGGCTTGAGGTATATGAATAAAACCGTATCTACCGTTCCCCTTCCTCTTTAGTAAATGTGCAGCTATATAGAATGCGTAATTGCATAAGTAGGTTCCAGCTGAGAAGGAAAGAGAAGCAGGTATTCCAGAACGCCTAAGTTCGTTTACTATCCTTTTGGCAGGAATAGTCGTTATATATGCTAGATCTCCATCTTCATATATATAGGAGACATCAGTTTGTCGTACTCCATCCTCATCTGGTCTCTCGGAGTATACTATGTTTAATGCTATCACCTCTATTCTTATACAGGTAGACCTAGGGGCTAGGCCTATGCCTAAGTAAAGAGATGGATTAACTTCATCAATTAGTTTCTCGAGTACCTCCCTTACTCGCCTATAGGATACGGGCAGCTCTTTTCCAATTATTCTCTCGCCATTTATTTCCTTTCCATTAAATAGGCGAGCTATTTCTCCAGATGGATTTTTCTTCATACCTCCAAATGGAGCAAATCCGGTTAGGAGTACAGTCATCGTTAAAATCATGAAAAGAATTATATATAAGCATCATCCCACATTGAATCGACAAGCTTTTAAATCTGTCATCTATCAATATTACGGGATGAGGGCGGACGGCCATAGGAGGGAGGGCCACACCCGGTCTCATACCGAACCCGGAAGTTAAGCCTCCCTCCGCCGTCGCGAGTACTGAGGTCCGAGAGGCCTCGGGAAAGCGCGGTGCTGTCCGCCCAACCACTTCTACTATTTTAGTTCGACGAATTAAGTTGCATTTAGTGATATAGACTTTTCATGAAATTAGGGCTTTATAAGATAAAACAATTAAGCAATTCTATTGTCGTGAGGTGAGAAGTCAGAATGATGGTGGTGGGCCCGCGGGGATTTGAACCCCGGCCAGCGGGTGTCTTCTAGCCCCGTTATAGAGAGGCAGATCTGGAGTGCGGGAGATCATCCCTGCCCGCCATCCTGCCTGGCTAGACTACGGGCCCCTTTCCATATTGTATTTTACCGTTAAAGGGTTTTAACTTTTCCGCTTGAGACATATATAAGAGATAGACTTAAATCTTGCTCCGTTCATTCTCGTACATGACTAATGGTGTTATGTAAATGGCGTTCATTGAGCTACCGCTTCATGATGGTCATGCGCCTAAATGGCTCTTTAATAGGATGGTTCGTCTTGGAGCTAAGATAATCAACATAATAGTTGATGAATATGGAGAGAGGGAGCTTATAAGGAGAATTGGCCATCCCTTATGGTTCCATGCTTTAGCGCTTGTCTTAGGTTTTGATTGGGATAGTAGTGGTGTAACCACTGTTACCTCGGCTGTATTAAAGAAATGCATTAGAGAGCTAGACCTCGACATAATGGTTGTTGGCGGCAAGGGAAAGGCTGCACTTAACATACCATCTGAGATCAAGGAGGAGGGAGAGCGCCTGAACTTTAGAACGGGCATAATAGAGTCACTCTCTAAGCTGAGCAGAATAGCGGCTAAGGTAGATACCTCGCTAATACAGGCAGGATACCCGCTTTACCATCAGGCGATATTCTGTACTAAGAGTGGTGAGTGGTGTATTGTACAACAGGGCATGAATGTGAGCATAAGAATGGCCAGGAGGTATCATTGGACATGGAACTCATTTACAACTCCCGAGGAGAATCCGCATAGCGGCCTCCTTGGCTATCGAGTACACGACGCTGTACTTAACTTAACTAGCGCTAAGTCAAGGGATGCAAGGAGGACGGTGCTTGATCTTGCAAAAGAGAATCCAAGAAAGATAAGACGATTGCTTCAGGAGGCATGTGGTTTATTGAAGGGCTCAATATTAGAATGGCTCGGTATTAAAGAGAGCATTAGGAGAAGTGTTTTAGCGTATAGAATAGATCCAAGGAAAGTCAATTGGAAGGCACTGGAGAAGACGTATCAAATACAGCCAAGGAACTACGAGGAGTTCCTTTTAGTTAAGGGATTGGGACCAACAACTATTAGAGCATTAGCGTTGATTTCAGAGATAATATATGGAGATGAAGTGGATTGGTCTGATCCCTTACGCTATGGCTATGCATTTGGAGGAAAGGATGGCATACCATATCCAGTAGACGTAAAGCTCATGGATGAAGTAGGCGACCTTTTAGATAAAGCGATAGCAGATAAGGAGAAGAGAGAACGCTTATTGAAGAGGATCAAAGGGATCTTAAGGAGAGGGAACAAAGTATACTATCTCGTAAAGTTCAGATGAGGTCAATTGATAGGGTTACGGAACCTTCATTACAGAAGGTCATCATAATAGCCCCGTTAACACCAATCGACCGATGAATTAAATCAGTACCATCAAGCATTAATACCTTCGGCTTGATGCTAGATCAATTAAAGGGGACATTAAAGCCACTTACGGCTTTCCTTAAGTGATTGAGATATACTCCATGCATATTGAGTGCATTTGCATTAGCTATTTTACTTCGTTTCATTTTAGGAGTAGCGCCATATGGTCTGGAGAACATAATACGTATAAGGCATAATGAGCACTTAAAGCATGGAATTATGGCTAAGGAGACAAAATTTAAGTCTCTAAGGTATTATAATTAAGTATTGGGCCCCGGTAGCTCAGCTAGGTAGAGCGCGGGCCTCGTAAGGCTTTGTATAACCCAAGAGAGCCCGTGGTCCCGGGTTCGAATCCCGGCCGGGGCTCCATTATTCTTACAATTAGAAGTTAACCAGAATTCATCGAAATTAAATGTCGTGCATAAGGATGTATGAAAACTTTTATTAGAGCTCATGGTGGGGCCGCCGGGATTTGAACCCGGGATCACGGGGACCCAAACCCCGCAGCCTTCTGAGGAGACGCGCCCTTCCAGGCTAGCCGACGGCCCCCTATTCATGATTTTATCTGTAAAGTATTTAAACTTACGCTCTATATCGCAAAGATAGCAGTGTCACTTATATACTTATACCTGATTCAAAGAGGGGGACGAAAGAGGGGAATACAATGGCGTTCCTCATAGATAGACGATTCTACGACGCCTTACTAGCGAAAATTAGACGGAGACCTCTATGTCTCTCGCATCTGCGTGATGTTGATGGAATAGTATCTGCTGCACTATTTGTTATCAAGAATCCTAATTCAGTCGTCATTTTAGCTAATCCTCACGAAGTTGTTAAAGGATGGTTCTCATTATTTACATGGGACTTCGTGGCTGATCTACCGTGTCCTAAAAAGGCTATAGTCCGTGTTGATCATCACAAAAGTAATCCACCAGGAGCGGTCAAGGAGTACTACGATCCTGAGGCGCCATGTGCAGCACTGCTTGTCATGAAGGCCTTAGGATTAGAGGATGATGAAAAAGTCAAGAAACTAGTTGAGATGGCTATTGAGGCGGACACTGCTAATATAACCAGCGATGAGACGTGGGATTTAAATGATGCAATAAAAGCAGCATCCTATAGGGAGAAGATAAGGCTCGTTAAAGGACTTGCTGAGAAGGGTATAGAGGTCCTTAAGGAAGAATGGGTTAAAAAGCTCATAATGAAGAATAGGAAGAAAAGGGAGATTACACTGAAAGTATGTGACCTTATAAGGATCGAGGAGGAGACCTTAGTTTTGATTGATAAGGGAGTCGAGCTATCGTATAGAGGATTGTGTATAGAGCTTGAGAGGCGAGGCGCGAAATTTACATGTGTAATGGTGCCCTTGAGGAGGGGGAAGTATAGATTATATTTAGGTGCATCAAAAGACTCAGAATACGATGTAGCAGAACTCGCGAGATCGTTAGGTGGAGGTGGACATAGATTCGCAGCAGGCGCCATAGCAAGGAACTTAGACGAAGCACTCTTGGTAATAGCTAACTATTTGAGGAAGGATGAACTAAACATAGCGAAGATTACACGTTCACTTACTGTGGAATATATGCAGTGGAGAAGGAAAGTTTGATGATATGAATCGTTCTCCTGTTCAAGGATATTCACTCAAGAGATAAGCTTAAGTAAGCCTCTGTAATTTATGTGCGAGTGATGCCAAGGAAAGATATCTACGCTGAATTCGAAAAGAAGTACAGAGAGGTAGTTGGTAAGGAGCCAGATAACAAGGATGACCTAAGGATGCTATTAATATCGATAGCACGTGCTGAAAGTACTATCGAGACTAGGAAGAAAGAGTTAGTGAACTTCCTAACGACATATGAGGGACTAGATGCTGAGAAAGCAACAGAATTAGCAGAATACGTAGCTAAGTTACTATCCTAACCAATGAGGATAAAATGCGCAAGTTTTTAGTTGTCGCTCGTTTTTTGTTTTAAAGCTTTTGATATCTCATAAAGCGAGATGCTTATCTGTCCTAGGCTACCAACATCATCAGCGCCATCTATGTAAATAGGTATACCTTTTTCTATCTCCTTTCTAGTTAATCCAGGTTCTGCTCCTCCAAATACCAAAACAACTTTCTTTCCATCAATTAAGTATCCTGCAATCTCATCAGGATTGAATTGCTGGTCAGCACGATCTTTTCTCACAAATACGTAAACATAGTCAGGCTTTAAGACATCTATGACATCATTTAAATCTGCAAGATAAAGCATATTCCTATTTAGCTTCAATGCTAACTTCTGGACATCAGGGACACCTTCTTGCGCAGCAGATCCAACGGCCTTTGATATTATGAAGGTCTTAACGCCCATTCCATAACTTATCCTCGCAGCCTCATATAGCTTTGTTATTGAATATACGTTATGGATTACCACGTACAGATTGCTAGGTAAACTCACCTTATCTCCCCCGCTTTGCAATGAGATCTGAATATATGGGTAATTACTGTAATACGCCTCTTCAGATTACCATCTGCTTGGGTTTATTTAAGGTTTATACTTAAGGTGTAGAAGGTGAAGATCTAGTGGGAAAAGACGCTTGTAATGAGCATTAAAGCGCATACGTTCATGAGAATTTTATAGTTTCTTAAACGCTCGTTTAAGAACATGGAGGCCCGGGCCGGGATTTGAACCCGGGACCTCGGGGTCCACAGCCCCGCGCTCTACCAGACTGAGCTACCCGGGCCAAGCCATGTTATCGTAATATTACTTCCTGCTTAAATACTTTACATACTATGCAACCACTTGTTCCTATATTACCTCTAAAGCTCTGAAGTAGCTTATGCATTACCCCTTTAAACTATCCCCTTAGCTATCTCGTATGCAGTTATTACTCGGGATACCACCGTCCACGCATCTAATGACTCGTCAAATATGGATATCTTTAGATCTGAGAGAGCTTTAGTTTCCTTTTTGAAATCGCCTCTCTGGAAGGCGCCGATTATCACTAATGGTTTAGGCATGCTTAGGAGGAGCTTTCCTAATTCCATCAACTTCATCTTCTCTCCTTCCTCAGTCATTAAGATAACTTTAGTTGGCGCTATTTCGCCTATGAGGTCGCTTAGGTCGCCTTTTTTAGCAATTAGCAGAGGATTATCGCTATCGGGAGGTACTTTTCCGACTTCAAGTAGTTGTTCCATTAGGCCTACAAATCTAAGGTAATTTCTGGGAAGGCGTACATCAGGTCGTATGTATATTAAGTAATTGGCATATGTATGGACGTAAACCTTGAGGAGACCTACTTTATTAAGGGGAGAGCCCAACGCCTCAAGGAGAGCTAAATGTACTATATCGGGTCTTCCTCTCTTTTCTATGTCCTTTAGCTTCTTAGCAGCGCTATAGTGAAATGAGAGATCTAAGAGTAGTGCTCCTGGGCCTTTTCCTCTCTTCTTCGCATACTTCCTTATAAGAGGATGTTTCCATAGACTCATCGGTATTGTTTCTAGTGCAGCTTCAGCAAGGACTAGATGCAACATATGCAACATTAACTATTGTGGGTAGGAGGGTTATATCTTTAAATTACTTTAACCTGATGAATCATTAATGAAGTTACATGAGGGAACTGGCTAGGGAGAGGATAGATATATTGTTCAATATGGCGGTCAAGGTATACCCGCATAATAAGGAGTTAGCAAGACGCTACGTATTCTTAGCGTTTAAAATAGCCATGAGGGCTAGGATAAGAATTCCTAGAAGATGGAGATGGCGTTATTGTAAGAAGTGCTTTAGCCCCATGATCCCAGGAGTTAATGCTTTAGTGAGGATTAAGCCAAAAGGAGAGAGCTATATAGTCATACATTGTCTTGATTGCGGTAATATATACCGGATTCCATTAAAGAGAAGAGATCGCGGGAGATAATTCTAGAAACCCTTATGGGTTCAGGAATACCATTTAAGGACAGAAACTTTAATATGTTATTTGCATGATCCGGGCTTATCCCAAATGCGTATTTCAGTCCCTCGCTATACGCTATCACTGGAACGTTAAGACTTGAGTGAAGGCTTTTCATTATATCTTGACTTATGTTGGGATCATCCACTATTATTAGCCTAGTCTCGCCATAATACTTAAGCTTCTTAATGACTCCTGGTAACTCACTTGGAGTGCATCGCACTATGGCGACTCCATCAAGCCAATATTTACCCCTATATACTACGACGAGCCAGTGACCATTAGGTAATCTCCTTATCGTCATGACTCTAATTTCTTCCTTAGGTGTAATATGAAGTTCTCTGCGCATACCTCTAGGTTCACCTCATCTATTATTTCATCTAATATTTCGGCAAGATTCTTTACGAATACGTCTTCTTGGACGTTATGATAAAGGATCATAAAGACATCAACACCTTTTACGAGCTTCAATACGAGATCGTTAAGCGTTATTACATCCAGGAGCCATGCAGCAGCGATTATAGCTTCAACTAAATCAGCTGTTTCTACGTTTCGAGAGACCTTAACCCTCTCCCTTAAATTTACGATACTAGCGGATTTCGTTAGAAGTTCATCTGGTACTTTAATGCCTTGAGGTCTACCAGTTATAAGGCTTAAGGCTAATGAGAAGGCGAAATTGAGAATTGCATCGCCTAGTCTTGCTAAGCTTTTTACCTCATTTTTACTTGCGATACTCGCTCACCGCTTTTTTAAACTTTTCCATAAATTCCTCCGTGCTTTTACGTATTCTATTCGTGGCATCTATAAGGGCTTCTATAGGATCCTTTCCCTTTGTCCTAACGTAGAATACTGGAACTCCAACGAGGGGATGGTCTATTCTATATGCGGCATATTCCACATTAGGATCGTTTAATAACTCCTTCCTTAAAACATTGCAGAACGTATGACCCTCTCCCTCGAGCTCAAATTCCATTTCATTACCAGTTTTCTTCAATATGTTAATCCTCATGATCCTCACCAGAGCTCATATAATCTTCAAGTAGTTTAAGGGACTGGTTGAACTCGCGAGCGAGCATATATCTTTCATTTTCCTTCTTTATCAGTTTCATAGACTCTAAATCATCTATAGCCTCACCGATACTTATATCCTTTAGTGCTGCGTAAAGGGCTACTAGCCTCTTACAAGTAGGAGTCATGTCGAGATATTTCATCTCCTCATAAGCATCAGATATGCCTGCTGCAAGAGAGGCAACCTCTTCTAGGCTTGCATCAGTCCTTATACAACCATCTTCAATTAGCGCTCTATAACCTCTAAGCCTTAGGGCGTAGACTAGAATATTAAGAGGTATTGCGACACCCCTAATTAAGGACATTACATCCCTCACGGAGTACGAGTAAAGTCCCCTTATGTCAGGATAGAGCATTCCTTTAACGCCCCTTACTATCTCGCCTATATCGGCTAGTGCCTCCTTTACCAGATCTTTAGGCCCGTATAGGGTGACCCTTAAGTTCTTCGAGCGTACATCTAGCTTAAAGTCTATATAGTCAAGTCTGTCGCTTATTCTTTCCACTAGCTCAATCATTTCCTCCTCAGTGTCATATCTTATGCTTACGTACCTCTTTATAAAACCACTAATCCTTATTCTGGCCATAGTTATCCTCCTAGCTACCTCATTCTAATGTAATATTTAAATGAAACTTTCCTTTTCTCCTCCTTCTTACACCGTGGACAATATAGTGTAAATCCCTTTAATAATAGAGGTGTTAAACATTGAGAACAAAGAGCACGGATTACACCGTACTCCCTCCCCTTAATGGAGAGCAGATATGGAGTGTTATTATTAAGAACCCAAGCGCGAATTATGTCACCATTTCTGACTACATCATAGAGGCTCTTAACATACATCGTGCTTACCTGAGTTATATGCAGTATTCCGGTAAAGGGTACACTTAGCCTACCGTAATTCTCTATCTCGAATATCTTGCATGTACTTACTGTATCCTTGACGTCTGTGACTAAGGCGAAAACTATATCGTTAGCTAATGGAAGGCGAGGTCTATTTGTTATCTTCCTTACCTTAACTACGTGGTTTCCTATATCGTATTCAGGAGCCCCCACGTATATGGAGCGTACCTTTCCCTTTCCATCGTCATATGCTCCATCTACGGGGAGGAATTCCTCAATAACGCATATTTCCTCTCCAGGGGTCACTATTTCTACTCTCCGCGACATGCTTTATCCCTCTAAGCATATTCTATACATGTCAACATCGATTACGTAATGTCTTTTTCTATGCTTCTCGTATGTTGGTTTAATATCGAATTTGAGTTTAAGTATTTCGCTAATCTTACCACCATGCTCTTTAATTAACTTTTCGAGAAGAGCCCTTGTCTTTGGATTACTCTTATGCAGCGTATAGATTGACCTCTTCGCTATCTCCATAGCCTTCAGTAAAAATTTTACGTCCATATGTCTCAATTGTTTCTGAACGCCGAAAGGGGGATTCTGCACCACTACATCAACATTGATATCTAGCTCGAGCACATCACAATTTATCCAGTCAATTACATGATCGACGTTAAGTCTATACGCGCTCTCCCTAGCTACTTGAAGTGCCACAATATCTATATCAACACCTATAACATGCTTAGCTCCGAGAATAGCGGCACCTATTGCTAACCTGCCTGTACCACAACCTAGATCAGCTACGATGCTATTATGAATATCACCGTATTTAAATTCGGCTATCCAAAGCATAGTCGCAGCTATTGGACCGGGAACGTTGTACTGCTCAAGCTCTATCCTTGGATTAGGATGTTCAGGTACGCTGTCTATGATCATTTCGAGTTGTTTCTTTGAAATCCTCATAACCTCAATGAATATTGGTTCACTTCCCCCTTTAATATTGTCCTGAGATCATAAAGGGAGAGTATCGGTTTGTTAAACCTATCGATATCGTCTATGGCGATTCTCGGACAACACGTGTTTATAAAAGCATCAACGTAGGTAAAGTTTTCGAGGCTTGCAGGAGTTATTTCATCCACGATAATTGAGATGTATTCACGATTTGATTCTCTTAATAACTGCATTGCTTTTAAGGCCATCATCATGTTAAACTGACCGGCCTTCTTACATATTATCACAGCAAAAAGAGTCGCCTTTTCGGCATCTATAAGCTGCTTAAGCTTAAGAGAGAGTCTACGTCTATATTCCCTTTCAATAGACATTACCTCGTTTCTAAGAGGATCATAAATAAGGACGTCTTTCCCTGTTGCTATCTTAAGGCCTAGACCATGGAATTTTCCGCTAGCAATGATTATATGGGCATCGACATAGCTATTAATACTTATAGCAGCAGAGTAATCGCAACCTAGCACAACTCCACGATAAGCATTAGCACCTCTACCTACGTAAACTTCGATTCCGATATCCTTAAGTTTATTATACACCACATCTAGAAGGTCTACGTATTGTATTATAGCGGAAAGGCCTATTCGCTTGTAACGTCTCTTAGCTATCTCATCAATCACGACTTGAGGATCTACTTCTACCTTTATCTTAGCGGGCATATATATTATTGGGATCTCACTTTTCGCATACCTAATAGGAGGATGTCCATAATGGACTATGACGTCGGCCCCTACAGTAATCGCTTCATCGAAAGCTATGTCACAAGGACCATATGTACCCTTTCCTGAGAAGAACACTCTAATTCCTGGTAGCTTATTTGAAAGTTCTCTCTTCAAGTAGACTGAGTGTGGCTTAAGACCATCGGGTAGTTGTATTAGCACGACTCTAGCTCTCATATGTTTTAATATCTTAGCTAAGCGTTCTATTTCAAAGGAGTAATATGCATGAGATTGCATCAAGAAGGGATGATCGTTGATCGATAAAAAGTTTTTACGCACAAGAGAGGGACTTATCAGGTTTACATTACGGATGCTTAAGAAGCATGGAATAAGACCTCAGAAGAGCTTAGGTCAGCATTTCCTTGTGGATCCTATCCTAATAGACGTGATAATCGACTCTCTTGAACTTAGTAAGGAAGATATAGTAGCAGAAATTGGCTCAGGTCTCGGAACGTTAACGTTATTCCTGGCGGAGAAATGTAAAAAGGTCGTCGCTATAGAGATAGATAGGAGGCTAGTTAATGCACTTCACGAAGTTCTTAAAGGATATGATAATGTGGAGATAATGCATGCAGATGCGCTGACAATTTCGATAAATGCGGATAAGATTACATCAAATGTACCCTATAGCATATCATCTCGTTTACTTGAGCATCTATTGAAGCGTTGTAAGTTTAAGCTAGCGGCACTGACATTTCAGCTTGAGTTCGCTAGACGTCTTTATGCAAGCCCAGGAACTAGAGATTACAGTAGGATAACGATTCTTGCTAATTATTACAGCATTGTCGAAAAGGTCCTTACAATACCTCCTTCATCGTTCCTACCAAGTCCCAAAGTATATTCACAGCTTGTGAAGATACTCCCACGAGAGGTACCTCCATTTAAGGTTAAGGACGACGAGTTCTTCTTTCGTATAGTTAGAGAGCTCTTTACACTAAGGAATAAGACCCTTCGGAGAGCACTTATCATAGCCGGTAAGAACATGAAAATACCTAGTGAGGTATTAAAAGAAGCATTAAGGCAGCTAGAACCTCTTCTTGGTTTACGCGTGTATATGCTTAGACCAATAGATTTTGCTCAGATAGCCAACCTACTATTTGATCTCACTCATTAGTCTACGTCCGTATTCAAAGCCCTTAATAAGGATATTAAGTAATTCGTCTTTTACCAGGTACTTCACTTGGTTGAGATTCTTGCTTATTAAGGACGCGATAATACCCAGCGTATACGCTATACAAGCATCATCTTCAAATAAATTGATAATGCTTACCTGATGAGATTCACTTAGGATGTTCTTTATAAGATCCTCATTGGGATAAGCGTCGTGTGTGATCACTTCCTCCTCCTTCTCCCTCCTTTTAAACATAAGAACAATGCCACTTTGCTTTACCATAAACGAAAATCTTAATGCTTCAAGCTCATCAAGTGATATCATCATGTCAAGCGAACGTGGGAGGGGATGCCTGGAATTGATTAATATAATGAATGATGTTCCCTCCTTAATGAGGAATAGATTTCTGATCAGCTTGGAAAGAGACCTATATAATTCATCGGCTATATTGCTAAACGATGTGACGATTGCTACTCTCATACTCAGCTAATAATCCTAGGATGGTATAAGAAAAAGTTATCTATACCTCCCTTCCTTAGGAAGTATGTGAAAAACTTGAAGGAATGGCATGTAGTGTTAAGAACCCGTGATGGAAATGTGACCTTAGATTTCATCGATACCAGTGAGATGGCAGACCAAGTGCTTAGACCAACTATAATAGATAGCCTATTAGAAAGCGCGGGTACTAGAGAGAACTACTATGTCTCTACATCCATAGTCAATGTAAAGACACCAGATGGCGAGGATTATACTGATAGGCAGATTTATGTACTCTTAGCGAAATCCAAAGTACAAGGAGTCACCATAGGGTATCTCCTGGGAGAAGTTGATATAGGCGGTAATGAAGGTCTCATAATATTAGGTCTCTGGCCCAAGGAATTCATCAACATAGTTAAGAACGATAGCGAGGCACACTTAAGGGCTCTAGCAAGCATACTTTTAAGTCCTGAAGATTGGGAGGCAGTAGATCTAGCTATTCCCTCTGAGACTACTTCAAAGGAAACATAGATGGAGAAAACTTAAAACGGAGAGCTAACTTAAATATGATTTGGTGCGGCCGTAGTCTAGCCTGGTAGGACTCGGCTGTACCGCCTTAAGCGGGCCTGCCACGCCCGTGACCCGGGTTCGAATCCCGGCGGCCGCACCAAAATTTTTTAAAGCATAGAAAAGCTAGAGTGGATCCCGTAAATCGAAGACTAGCTATTACTCTTTAATACGTGCTTAACATATTACATTAAGGAACGGGGGTATAGTTTTGAAAGACGAGATAAAAGTGGTATTAATAGGTGCGGGAAGCCTCACATTTACGCCGTCTCTTCTAAAAGGTCTTGCTCAAAGCGAGATGGCGAGAGGTGGATCCCTAACGGTATCCCTTGTTGATATAAATCCCGAGGTACTTGAGGTAATGTATAAGGTTGGAGAGAAGCTTATTAGTACTCTTAGGAAGAGAGGAGAAGCCGGAGAGGTGAAGTTAGAAAAATATGTTGATAGAAGGCAGGCTCTTGAAGGGGCGGATTTCGTCATAATAACAATTGGTGTTGGTGGCGTAGAGGCCACTCATTTAGATGTAGAGGTACCGAGGAAGTATGGTATTGAGCAAACGGTTGGCGATACGGTAGGGCCAGGTGGTATTATACGCGCTTTAAGGCATGTTCCAGTTCTCTTGGAGATAGCTAAGGATATGGAGGAACTATGTCCAGAGGCATATATGTTCAATTACTCAAATCCTCTAACGCCTCTTACTAGAGTCGTTTTAAGGGAGACTAAGGTAAAGGCTTATGGATTATGTACAGGAGCATTTGGAGTTAGATGGCAGATAGCAGAGTATCTTAATGTTAAACCGAGTGATGTAGAGTTCTATATAGGCGGTATAAATCACCTATACTGGATTGTCGATTTTACGGTTAAGGGGGAACCGGGATATCCACTAGTGGAGGAAAAGATCTCGAGAGAGGGCATTCCTGAGAAGGGAGAGAACGCCATAGTGTTAAAACTCTATCGTATATTTGGTCTTATTCCCGCACCTGGAGGTAGACATGTAGCAGAGTTTTTCCCTCATCTCTTTATGTATAAGGAGGCAATGGAGAGGTATTGTATACCACGATTTCCCAAGGGAACGATATATGATTATAAAGTGAGAGAGCCCTTTGAGAGAATGCTAAGGGAGATAGCCTCAGGGAGGAGAAGTGTTAAGGAATTATTAAAGATCAAGGGTCTCGAAGAGGAGGGAATAGGCGTTGTAATGCTTATGGAGGCTATAGCCTTAGATAAGAATATCTTCTTTCCAGGTATTAATGTTCTCAATACAGGCATAATACCTAACCTTCCTTCATGGGGAGTCGTTGAAGTTCCTGCCTACGTTGACTCAACGGGAATACATCCAATTAATATAGGCTATTTACCTAAGGCCATTGCGGGTATCCTTACCCAACGTTTGGCACAGTATGAGGTCACAATAGACGCTGCATTAAGTGGTGATAGAGACTTAGCATTGCAGGCACTACTAATGGATGGATACGTAAAATCTATTGAAACTGCTGAAAGGTTATTAGAGGATATGCTAAGAGCCGAGAGAAAGTGGTTACCTGATTATTGGTTTAGGTAGGGGTAAGAATTACTTATGTGATTAAAAGGAAAGTTTCTTAAAGTAGACAACGTATATTGGATTGGCGAGAACGTGTCAATTGAGGTTCACCCAGCTAAGGAATGGCTTAAGAGAAGAAAAGAGAAAGGCGAGGAGAAGGAAGAGGTTACCAAAGAAGAGTACGGAGTTAGCTTAGTTAAACTATATTCCCTATTGATTCAGATAGATAAAAAGCTTGACCTGATACTAAAGGAGCTTAGGAATATCAGGGAGAGATATTAAGCTCTTCTCTTCTATCAATTACGTCATGAACATCCTCTCCTGTCCCTATTAGCGTAACGGGAACCCCCAATTGTTTCTCAATGGTCTCTATGAAGGCCTTTGCCTCTTTTGGAAGTTCATCGTATTCCCTGAGACCTTTAGCGTTTGGATAAAGTACGTCGATTTTTGTTATAGCGACTTGGGTAGCGCTGTTTATCATGACTGCCCTTCTTGCCATAGTTATGTTGAATGGAGCAACTCTTCTTACTCTTCCAGTTACAGTTGCTCTCTCTATCCATCCTCTCCTCATGGCCTCTTCCATTGAGAGCTCTCCTGTCAATGGCCCACCTCCAACTCTGGTTACATATGCTTTGAATACGACAATCACATGATCGACTCGCTTTGGTCCTACTCCAGCCTCACTGCATACGCCTGAGGCGCTTGTGTCTCTTGACGTTACATAAGGATACGTTCCGTAATATAACGATAGGAAAAGCCCTTGGGTGCCCTCAATAATTACTTTCTTCCCCTCATCTAAGGCCCTATTTATTTCCAATGGCACGTCTGTGATATAAGGTCTTAGTTCAGGGAGATCTTTCGCTAACTTAGCACGTCTCCTAACTCTATCCTCAATTGCCGGGCCAACTCCTTGACCAGTAGTGCCTATTTTCTTTGATAGGAAAGCGCTTTTACGATCCTCAATTATGTGTTTCTCCTCTATTATCGAACATAGGGGATCTATTCCTATTCTGTTCTCCACGTTTAAGCTTTTAATCTCGTTAATCAAGATTTCAGGGTTAATATTCGCTCCAGGACCTATCAATAATCTCGTCCTCTCATTTACAAAAGCGCTTGGCACCAGTCTTAGCTTGTATCTCTTCCCATTGAATACTACAGTATGCCCTGCGTTTACGGAACCGGTCCTTACAGCCATATCAACATCATCTTTTAGAGCAAGGTATGCAGATATCTTTCCCTTACCCTCATCACCGAAGAAGCCACCGACTACAACTGTTAAGGGCAAGGGATCACCTAGCTATCCTAGGCGATCACATAGTAATATACCTTACTGATAAGCTAGTTAGAATGAGGGTCTGCGCCACCTAACAAATAGATAATACTTCTCATTACCGGTAAGCTCCTCTAAAATCCTCTCGACTATTGCCTTCTTTGGATCCGAAAGCCTCGTACGTGCTTTTATATCGTCAAAGCTTTCGAATGGCTTTTTCTCCCTCTCCTTTAGTATATCCCATAATAATTTCTTCCCTACACCTCTTAGTAATTCCAAGGAGTGTAATCTCGTAGTTAATGGTTGTGCCTCATTGAAGAATTTTACGAATCGTTCTTCGTGCTTCTCAACTATCATCTCTACAATTCTTCTAAGTTCATCCTTCGCTGTTGCAGTAAGATCATCATATGAGATTCTACCGAGTATTTTACTTACTTTATCTCGTCTTCCCTTACCTATGAAAACTCTCTCGCCTATTTCAAGAGATACTCCAGGTCTTGGTATTAGCTCCAGAAGCGTGAAGTAATCCTCGCCTATAGCTTGAGCTATAGGGCCCTGCCATCTTGTACGAGATACTACACGAGGTGGAGCGAAAGGGAGGACGTCGAGTATGTATGCATACTCCTCATAATATGGGGTTCTAGAAACGTCCTTACGAATCCTGCGTTGCATAACTCTCGGTACCACCTAATATCTACTTATTGCTGCTCTTCTTCCTTGGCAGATGAACTAGCATACTTACTTATAGTATCCAAAATTGCCTTTAGATCCTCTTCAGTAAACACCTTACCCTCCTTAGCTAAGATTGTTCTGAGTTCTTCAACCGTCTTAGGTAATATGTTGACTATTTGGACCGCAGCAAACATTGATATCCCATGTTTTTCAATTAACTCCTCTTTAAGCTTTACCGCGTGGTCAGCATCCAATTTACTGAATTTGCTTAGATAGTCTAAGGTTATCCTCTGCATGCGATTAAGTTCTCCAGTTTTACCTCTCTCCTCAAGTAGTTTCCTTACTTCAGGTAAGGTTAGCTCCTTTACCTCTAATATTTTAAGCGACATATTCTCACTTCCTTATTGCTGCCGCGTGTGGAAATAGGAGTACTAAAATAAAATATCGGCACCTAGCTATATTAATTTGATCTTCCTCAATGATTGCTTCTCGACTATTCCTCTACATCAATAACGTCGAGCCTTAAACATCTAGCAGTAGTTCCAAGTATTCCTGCTATACTGGGATTTGTTCTGCCTTCATCTCCACTTATTAGCTCCTTTATATAAAGACCGCCTTGAGCTACGATCTCCACTTTGAGAAGATGTTTATTTAAGGGGATCACCTTTATGCTATAGACTTTCTTCAACCTTATTTTATCAGGCCTTCTGGAGAGTACTCTTATAGGAGTTCTCTGCCTTATTACTCTATTCCGTAAACTCTCCTCTATCTTCCTTACCTTTTCTTCATCAATTTCATCCTTGACAAAGACTAAGGCCCGATATACCTTTTTACGAACCTCCGATAAGCTCTTTATAAGTGCAACTTCCTCTCGCCTAGCTCTCCTTAAGTTAAAGACTTCAAGGAGGCCCCTTAGCTTAAAGTTTAGCTCTTTCTC
>QMSL01000004.1 GCA_003649665.1 Thermoprotei archaeon
ATAGCAAGGTATATTGCAAATGCCATACAGAGAGAGTTCTTAGCAAGCATTAAAGAGAGTTATAGTACTGTAGGAGGTAATATGAGAGAAGAGAGGAAGAAGATAACTATCTCAGTAAGATTACCAAAGTTTAAGGTAGGGAGTATAGTCCTATATAGAGATAGACCAATTATAATAAAGGACATACGGGATGGAAGGATCCATGCTATGGATCTAAGGACGTACGAGAAGTTAAAACTTACTGCTAGGGAAGCGAGGGATATCGAGATCTGTAAGTACAGAAGGGAGAGAGCTATGGTGCTCTCGATAACAGGTAGTGAAATACAGGTAATGAAGCTTACAAACTATGAGGTACTGGATATACCTATAGAGAGAAGACCTATGTGGATTAAAGAGGGAGAGGGTGTTGATTTAATTACCATTAATGGTAAAAGTTATATAATTAAGGGAGTTCTTGGCGAGGAGGAATAGGATAAGCACTAAGTATACTTATCAAAAAGTTCATTAAATAGATAATCGATCAAGGAGGCGGAACATTAAATAATATTGTGAGAGTAAATATTTTCTGCGTGAGAGCATGCCTAAAAGAAAGAGGAGAAAGGAGGAAGAGGAGAGGGAGCTTAGAATACCTGGAGAGGGTGAAGTAGTTGGAATAGTTATTCAAATGCTTGGTTACGATAGACTTAGAGTGAAGTGCGCTGATGGACATACTCGAATCTGTAGAATCCCCGGTAGATATAAGAAGAGGCTTTGGTTTAGGGAAGGAGATATAGTACTAGTCGCTCCATGGGAGTTCCAGTATAATCTAAAGGGGGATGTCGTATGGAGATATACGAAGAGTGAGGCCAGAAAACTAATGGAGATGGGATATCTAAAGGGGCTTGAAGAGGAGCTTGAAGGTATATTGTAGTGCTTAAGCACCCTTAATCCATTCATATACATCCTTAGGATCAGGGGTTTCGACACCCAACTTACTGAAGAACCTAATGACATTACTTATATCGCGGAATAGGAATTCGTCTGCCATAGGATGACTTGCTTTAACGGCGCTACCCCAATCAATTATCACAAGACGATTGCCTTGATTCATTATATTATACTCCGAGAGATCAGCATGAATCAATTCAGCCTCATTATAGAGCTTATATACGTAATTAAGTATTTCATCTAGTGCCTTCTCAGGATCATCTGGTGGAGCATCTTTTAATAGAGGGGCGGGCTTTCCTCTTTCATTTGGTGCATTTATGAACTCCATTACCAGTACATTACGATATGCACGAAATGGTCTGGGTACTGGAACCTGCACTTCATATGCTAGCCTCAGATTACGGAACTCCTTCATACACCAGGTGTAAATCAAGTGCCTTGGATCCCTTCTTATTCTCTTAAATCTGGGATCTCCCTCTATATACTTGATACGACCTCTCCTAAATTCAGCAGTTGAAATGAGGAATATCTTTACGGCAAGATCCTCTCCTTTTGGACTTTCAGCCCAATATATACGGGCCTCCTTTCCAGTACTCACCACACCATGCATAACGCCTATAATGCCATCATTAGCTAAGTCATAAATAGCCATTAGTGTAGAGACGTCGAATACCTCCTCTACAACCTCAAATAGATCCTCATCCAATATACGCTTTAATCTATCCTTCTCTATACGACGCCGCTCAAGCTGAAATATCTTCTTCTCTATATCACTCAAGTTAGTCCCTCTATTCTCCCTTCAGTTAAAATATAAAAGTTTATGGTTTGTATATTTTTGGGAGAGTCCATGGGCTTTGTTGGAGGGAGCGTGACATTAGCCATAGATAAGGAAAGAATAGGCGTGTTGATTGGAGAGAAGGGACGAGTAAAGAAGAGGATAGAGGAGTTATTAGATGTTAAAATAGAGGTAGATAGTAAAACAGGCGAGGTGAAAATACTCCCGAAGGGGGAAAGGCCAGACCCATTAAAGTTAATGAAGGCAAGGGATATAGTTAGAGCTATATCATACGGATTTAACCCTGATGTCGCAATGCTACTTGCAGATGATGATATGTTCCTAGAAGTAATAGATCTAAAGCAACACAGTAGCGGTAGACGAGAGGACATAATCAGGATAGCAGGAAGAGTTATAGGAGAAAAGGGCAAGGCCCGAAGAATGATAGAGGAATTAACAGGAGCTCATATATCAATTTATAGGCAATATGTTGCAATAATTGGAAACTATGATCAGGTCAGGATAGCAAAAACAGCAGTGGAGATGTTAATCAATGGCAGACAACATGCAACAGTATACAAGTATTTAGTAAGGGCACGACGAGAAATGAAGTTACGCGGTCTAGGATTATGGTATGGAGGCACTAGAAGTGAGTTCTAGAAGGAGGAAAAGGATTAGGATAATATACAGGCATGAGCCCTATCTAGCCCTGTTAGGCGGTTGCTACCTTATTTCAGGAATTATGGCATTAGCCCTGTTAAAGGGAAGTATTGATATTGCATTATACGCTTCACTATTCCCAATAGGCACTGGATGGCTCGTATTGGGAATTAAGGTCAAGTCAAGACCGTACATCATTGAGGGAGTAGTATCGATATTAGCATTTTCACTAGGAATGATCTATCTTGCCCTATATGGAGTTAGGGAAGTGGGATTAAGCGCCCTCACGCTAAAATATCTAATACTCACATCATTATCATATGTTCTAATGCTTGCAGCATACATGTTAATGACCATCTGCCTATACATGGAAACATATGCTAGACCTGGTCTCAAATACACATCAGGAGCGTACCTACTTTGGCTTATGTTAATGTTCGGCGCCTTACCATATGCAAGGCTTACAAGGGGATATGGACGAGCAATTTCCATATTTGAATGTGCCATGTTGGTTACGTTAGTAGTCTTACATGTAATCAATTCATTAATACTGATAAGAAGAAAGTAGGTGACGCCGGGGGTGGGACTTGAACCCACGACCACGGGGTTAACAGCCCCGCGCTCTACCAAGCTGAGCTACCCCGGCACCCTTAAATTACCTGCTATCCCTATGCACTAATATAATGCAAAAGATATAAACGTTAAGGAGGAGTGGTAGCGGGGGCCGGATTTGAACCGGCGACCTCGGGGTCTCACAGGACGCGGAGCCTACGATGAAGCCCCGCGCCCTTATGAGCCCCGCGGGATACCAGGCTTCCCCACCCCGCTATGCTACCGAGATATTCTACAAGAATTACTTCTATATAACGTTTTCCGCACTTCCTTTATTTATTTTAGACAAGTTACTACATCATGCATAAAGCTTATAATTCCTCTGAAGGGTAGATTAGTAGGGCTAACGGACTGTAAATCATTTATTAAGCGCCGGGGTAGCTCAGCCTGGGAGAGCGCCCGGCTGAAGATGGGGAGATTAAGTGGGATAAGCAGAGACCGGGCGGTCCCGGGTTCAAATCCCGGCCCCGGCACCATTTCCTTTTAAAAATCGTTCTCCTTGCTAATTAGCGTACGTATGTTGCGAGCGTCCGCGATATGAGGTCAAGTCTATCCATGACCTTATTGAAGGCCTCGCGGTATTTGCTTAATATCTCGGAAACTACTTCCTTTTTGGTTTTCATTCCCTCAGCTACTAATGAAAATGCTTGCTCCATTTTTGATCTTAAGTCTACATCGGCAAGTTCAGGGGTAAGGTCAAGTAGCGTCTTTATGAGGTTTATGCCTAGGGGAGTTGGAATTAGTTTGCCCTTTCGCCTTATGACATAACCTCTAGCTATATTGGTATGAATATGTTCATGCATTGTGCTATCGGTCCCTATTCCCTTAGCTCTCATTAGTTTAATTAGTTCGCTCTCTGAGAGATAGCGGGGCTTTATCTTCTCCTTAGCTAAGCTTACGCGTATTACCCTCAGCACGTCTCCTTTCCTTAATGGTAGCTCCTTTTCCTGAGGTATTTCATAAGGATATATCTCTAGGTATCCTCGCCTTAATATCCTAAGTCCGCTAAGCTCTGCTTCTATTGAGCCTATCTTGACTAATGCCTTTGATCTCTCGAGTAATGCTGAAGGCATTAAGGTTGCTAGGAAGTGCCTTACTATTAAGTCATATATCTTGATCTCTCTATTGTCACGTAACTCACCCTTTTTTGGTACTCTAATGGGATGTATAGGAGGATGAGCTTTATCATCTCTTTTGCCTTCACGCGGAGCGATATGAGATGCTTCGAGTAATCTTTTAGCTATTCTAGAGATTTCATATTGATGGTGGGCAGTAAGTTTGTGCAAGATCTTTTTAATTTTAACGCCACGATAGCGTTGAGTTTCAGTTCTTGGGTAGCTTATTAGACCTCGTCTGTAAAGATCCTCTGCAATGCTCATTGCCACCTTTGAGGGGATGCCTAGAAAGCGGGCTACTCTGCTTGCGTATTCATATGAGTCGAGGGGAATTGGTGGCTTCTTCTCGTCTTGCCATACCTTGAAGTTAACTACTTTAGCGAATTTCGATCTTAATATCTCATCACGAGCCTTCGTTGCCTCTTCGAATTTCTTATACGTCTTAGTTATTGTAAACTCGCCGTAGAGGGGATGAAGAAGTACTACTTTCAACTTATACTGATACTTCTCACCTTGCTCCCATTTTAGATAAGGTTCAACTATTAAGCGAAGAGTTGGAGTTTGACATGGACCGTACGATATTAAGAGCGATCTAGCTTTACGACCTCTCACATGCCTTCTTATTGAAAGAGTTAATAATCTAGTAAATATAACACCTGTTCTTAAATCTACTTCCTGTCTTGTGGCTGATTTCTCAACCCAATTCCAGTTTATCTGATCAGGTCTTTTAAAAGCCTCTATCAACTCCTCAGGATCCAAACTTGAAAAGCGCACTCTATAGGGAATAATGTGAGGATTAGCGCTCTTAGCTATCCTTAATACTTCCCAGGCTATGTGTTCGCCTTCAACGTCGTTGTCTAGAGCTAGGTATATCGTATGGGAGAGAGAGGCAAAACGCTTTATAGTAGCTACGTACTTCTGCATGCCATCCCTAACATAATATTGGACTCTTGCATTAAATAGCCGCTCTATTGTGGAGAGGGACCATTCCTTAAATTCAGCAAAGTCCAATTCCAATATATGACCTTGAACCCCAAAGATCCAGACGTCTCTATTGGAATATATGGGGATACCTCGATACTTCATAATCCTATAATGACCTAGCAAGATATTAGCAAGAGCCTTAGCTACTTTATTTTTCTCAGCTACTACTAGCGATCTAGGAGGTAACATGAGGAAGGGCATGCGTGTTCCTTAAACCTTTCGGAGAAAAACCCTAATGAATTTATCTCTCTTCTTAAGAGCTAAGCGCTCTCGCTTTGAGGGAAAGTGAGCCGCCAGAGTAAATCACTACGACATCGTATATCTCACCCGCCTGAATTGAAGTGGATTGTATTGATATTTCAAGAAGTACGCTTTTACGTGGGGGTATCTCCTTATTAACGGGGAATTCCCCAATTTTGTTGATTATTACCTTCTCTACTTTAACAGTTTTATCGCCTAGGTTCTTAAGACCTATATAGAGGTGCCAAGTATTGCTGTAGTACGCTAGGACAGCTTCTCCTTCACTAATGATTATAGGAGTGGATGTAGCAACAGTAGTCATCGAAATTATATAGTAGGCAACTATTATCGCAGTTATCAAAGCCGCGCTGAATAGTATTAGATAATTAAGGCTTATGAACGCTCGTCTATTTAATCTGACCATATTTAATGCACCAATAATTACTTTTCAGTGATATCACATTTTTAAACTTTAACTCCTACATATGTAAACAACATCATATTCGTTCTAGCCTAGGACAATATAATTGAGAATCGCGATATTTTAGAGGCGTAAGATGACGGTAATAAGATGATTTAGAAGACAAGCAGTATTATTGTATTTATGATGGGGATAACTAATAAGTATACCAAAATTGTACCACTAATACTACTTATTTAATATGTATAGTGACATTGCCCATGAAGGCGCATATTATCAGATCACCATAGGCGACACTATGAGAACCTATAATAGTTACATTGAAGGGAAGCGATTTCTCGAATATTACCTGTTCATGATACAGTAATGCTAAGGAATTATTTGAGAACGAAATAGAGAAGGCAGGAGGCAGTGAGAGGTAGTATTCTACTTTAAGGAATATCGCTTCCTTAGCCATAATAATAGATGAATATACGTTATGTAATTCACATAAGGCAAGCCATAGGTTATTTTGCTCGTAAGTGAGGAGAGATACTCTAAATGAGGTAAAAGCCATAGATAGTGCAACTATTATTGATATGACTCTTATAAGGTATGCTAAACTCCTCATAATGGCTTCCTCCCACGGGATCTTAGCAAAGCCAAAAGCAATGATTCTGCCTCATCGGATTTTTCAGTATAAGACCTTAGTATGGCGTCAGCTTTCTCAAGATTCACTAGATTACGTTCCTTATGCTCTACAGGGTAGGACATAATTCTATGCGCGTATTTTATCAGGGCCCTTACCGTATCGTTATACCTAAGGCTTTTTGCTAGAACTTCTATCATGCCTGCACTCCTAGCGTTAGTTATATTCTCATCCTCATGAAGTTCGTATACGGGAACTCCTAATAGCTTTCTATATAACGTCTTATAATGGAGTTTAGTGGTAGGTTCTACTGCATTGGTAGCGCTCACTTTATTCAAGACTAGAGGTGCTATTTGAGGAGGAGGGGATATATAATCCTTTATGGATACTATCGTACTGTATAACGAGAGAAGACAAGCAGGATCTGGAGTACCTACAGGTATAACTATGTCACTTAATAGAAAGGAGGAGAGGATTAAGTCACTAGGAATAGTTAGAGCTGGAAGGTCTATGTATACAGCATCAAGGGGCATTCTCTCATTCACTTCCTCCACGAATTGAGCTAACTTTGCATAAATCTCCCTTACCGATAGTGAGGAGAGCTTTGAGAGAACGTCTATAGGGCATATGAGAGGAGCTAGTAACATTACGTATTTTAAATCTTTGAACTCAACAATGTATAGAACGTCTTCCATATCAACATTCTCGTTAAGTAGGTAGTGCGTTAGGCTTTTGCACTCTGCCTTTCTAAGTTTTAGATATAAATCACGAGAGATGAGCATAGTGGCAGTCCCAGTCATTAATTCAGCGTCTATAAGTAACACGTGTCGGGAGTATTTTTCCTGCGCTAATAAAGCATGAAGCACTGCAATATTGAGTAAGACTGTCGTCTTTCCTGTTCCACCTTTAGCCCCGCTTGTGACGCTTATGATCTTCATGATATAATTCCCTCTTTCGTTATTCCGTTAAGAACTTTGGGTATACAAACGCTGGACTTCTCAAATAGATATGCCCTATTAAACATATAGTTGATGCATATCAAATTACTATGGTTAATCATCACGAGTATACCCATAGTAATTATCGCAGTTATAATTATTTCTTTATTGCGATCACGTAAAGGAGAGGTGTATCTTGAAGTAGAGGAAGATAATGATGGGGAAAACAATGTCAAAAGTATAAAAAGTTCTTTGGAAATATATGACGAAGGATACGATATAGTATCTCTCATTAGGGATGTGAAAGACAAGCAAGAAGATAAGGAGATAGATGAATTAGTAGAGGAGATATTAAGAGAGTGATTCTCATGGAGGAATATATGATTATCTACGTGAGTGTAATGCTAACAGTGCTATGCTCCTCCATCTTAATACACATGATGTATCAGGCAAGGGAATGGGTCTATGACCTTACGTTAACGGATATTAAAGAGGAGTCTACCTGGAGGAAAGGAGTTATCACCATTAATGGTGTCAAGTTTATCATTTATAACTATACATTTACTGTAAGAAGACTTAAAGATATCATTAAATATATGAGCAATAGAAGCGTCCTACATGTAGAGAAGGAAAAAGTTTACATTACAATAACTCCTGAAGTTAAGATCTCTTTAAGAAAGAAGGATAATCAAGCGTATGAAGTCCACATAATTATGGTGACATTATCCCCTATTCCAAATAGTACATTCATTCAGTTCGCGAGCGATAAGGCTCAGATACTGTATAATGGTAGGGCGTTAGTGGAACTTAGAAGCTCGAAGATAACGATCATGATATCCTATAGGGGGGAACCTCTATGGAGATTCAAGAGATCTTGATACTCTCAGCATTAGTGATATCAGCATTCATTTCAACGACATGGTTTAATTCATTGTTAATTGCGTGGAGAGAGCAGGTAAAGGAGGAAGAATTAGCCCTTATAGCGGAGATAGTAAAGAATGCCGTGCTTAAGGTAAAGTACATGGGATATTATGAGGTAATAATAAGCGTACCTCCTGGCATCTGTTGTGAAATAAACGATACTCTCCTTAAGATTACGAATGGATATGATGTTGTTGAGATAAGGCTAGATAAGGAAGTAGTAGTGAGTTACAGACATGATGTCCTCATCATAAGGAGGAGGGAGCCATATGTGCCCCCTTAGTGCTACAAACGAGAATGATGTGCTGGATACGTATAAGGTCAATGTGTATGGTGTAGAATTACGGGTCATCATAACTAAGGATAGGCGATACATCATAAAGGAGCCTAATGCAAGGATAAGTGAGAAAGAACTGATAGAGATGATTAAGAGGATAAGAGAGGGAAAAAAGAAGGTAGGTATTATAAGGGATAGAATACTAAAGTATACCATACTTAAGGAGCAGGGACTTAAAGAGATAGAGCCTTTGCTTCATGATCCATTAGTTGAGGATATATTTATTGATGAGGATAACGTAGATGTAATTCATAGTAAGTTCGGACTTCTTAGAACGAATATCAAAGTCAACGATATATTTTCTCTTATTGAGAGGATAGCCTTGCTCTCAGGCGTTTATGTAAATTATGCCATGCCAAGGAGGAGGATTACTATTTCACGCGGCAGAACAAGATTCCGCGTATCAATAGCTTTAGCTCCAGAAGCAGCATCTAAGACTTCGATAGCGATAAGACGACTTGACTTCTCACTTTATCCCCTGCCTAAGCTTATAGCAATGAAGTGTTTACCTCCAATTGTAGCAGCATACATCATTTCATTGATGAATTTAAGGAGAACGGGTCTTATAACAGGAGTACCTTCCTCAGGCAAGACTACAATTATGGTAAGTTTTCTCCCATTTATACAAAACGTTAAGATAGTGTTGATACAGCATTCAGATGAGATATATCTTCCCCCTCAATATTACACATATGAGAGCCTTAAGGTGGATTACGAGAGACAAGAGTATGGCTCGTTAATGGATAACCTCGATATGGCCGTGCTTGAGAGAAGCCCGGGCTTTATTGTAATAGATGATTTACATTTTGACTCAAGAGGGAACGAGCCTTGGGCATTGTTACAGTTCGGTAGAATTAAATGCGGAATGATGGTTACACTTCATGGAGAGTCTCCGATAAAGGTCTTAGGGCGGTTTGCCACACGTCCTATTTTCGCAGGAATTGATGAGATATGTGAGGCAATAGACTACATAGTAGTTATGAGCTATGATAATGAAAGTAGGCAACGATACGTGAACTCATTGTATGTACTAGATGGGAGGCGCATGGTTAATATATTCTCAAGGCTTGGAGATAAGGAAATTATCGCACATCCTGGAAACGTATACGAAGTAGAGCCCATACGTAATGCTATAAAGTATGCGAACTTTATTATTAACAAAATAGATGATGAGGAAGCATATGTTCAATTCATATTTGCACTCGCAGGATTCCTTGAGAGAGTGAGGCAGTTAAAACCTAATATATCATTTGACCTCTTCACTAAGCTCGTTAGAGAGCTTGTGGTTTATAACTTCGATAAGCTAGTAAGAAAGTTCTCAGACTACACACCTCCACACGACTTCATAGATAAGCCCCTCTGTATAAACCTGAGAGAAGTCTTCAAGTCTGAAACTACGGGAGGTGATGAATATGTTAATGTATCACTTAGCCCTTAATATGGTTGACTTTGTTAAGGACGAAGGATTCCTCATTGCTATGATTATACTATGTATTAGTACAGTTTTTAATGGTAATAGTTCTTTAATTAAGATGTTATTTAGTCGAAGAAAACAGATAGAAGAGGAATTACCATTTGTAGCCCTTATGGTGGCAAGTAGCGATAGGGATCCGATAATGCTCCTTTACTCACTTAAGAACTCTAATTTCCCTCTATTCAAAGAGGAGGTAAAACGATGGGAAGAACTACGCAACTTAGGCTATGGGCCATTAGAGGCTATAACGGAGAGCTTAAAGAAGCATCCAAGCTTATTATTTAAAGAGTTCATAAGGTTGTGCATGGATGTGCATAAGGGCATAATAAGGCGAGAAGTAGTTATGAACTTTGTTATAAGGAACTACGAGAAGATGTTAACGACCATCGAGACTTATCTACCTAATGTAATATCCTTAATACCGACGCTGATAATAACTGTTCCAGCAATGATGTTATCAGCGGTAATGTTAATGGGTGTAACTCCTAAAGCGATGATAATAATATCACTCATCACTTCATCTTTAGCGATCCTGATAGCCCTCCATTTCTATACATGGATAGGTATGGGTGTTGGTTATGGAGTAGTAATCGCAGAGAAAAAGAAAATTTTACCACTGTTACTACCCCTTACTATGTTGCCCTTTTTAAGGCTATGGAGAATAAAATGGGTTGATGAGATCATAGGTCTTCCTCTCTTAAGTTTACCAATAGCGATATGCATGTGGCATAAGATAAAGGAAATTTCAATAGATGTAGAGGAGTGGATGAGGGCGTTAAGAAGGGCTACGGAGTATTCAAAACTAACAGGAGTACCCTTTGCTATAGCATTAATTAGGATAACAAGGGAAATTAACGTGAGTAGTAAAACCCTTAAGGAGTTCTCACTTCTAGCGGAGTTATCGCTTAACAGAGCGCTTCTCATTAGCATGAGGCGGGCAGAGTCTACTATGATCAAGAGATTAATTGAGGCTATAAGATTCCTTATCATGTTCTCACGGGAAAGCACACCCATTGAAAGATTTATGGAATATATGGATCGTGTGCTGAGGCTTAGGGATGAGATCGTAGCGCGTCTTAAAGCGTTAAGACCGATATTATTGATATCTCTCATGATATATTCCGCAATATTGTTCTTATCCTTACAGACTTTAGAAAGGCTATCGTTTATTTCAAGTACAGAGCCATTGACCATATCTGTTCCACAGGTACATGTACTTAGCTCCATAAGAGTGGACGTGATAACACAATTAGAGGATGGCGTAAGATTTCTAATACTCATATCTTCGATTTCCTTAGCTCTTAGCAACGCGCTAATTGAAGATTCGACGTTCTGGGCTATGTTTAAGTACCTACCGATATATACCTCCACACCTCTCCTAGTTTACGAGATCCTAAGGAGAATCGTCCCTATAACTTTTGGAGGTGGGTAAGGTGGAGCTCGATTCCCTTATAGTAACACTATTCTTTATCATAATGTTAAACGCTTTAACGACCACTCTGAACACCGTGGTTCTAAAGTATATGAACGAATTAGATGAGGAGATAATTATAGGGAGACTTGAGAGAGAATTGCTAGTGAACGTTATACATGGTACGAACTACAGATACGAGGAGTTCCATTACAGAGATGGAGAGTTAGAAGTTATCGTAAGAGGAGTAAACGCTACGAAAGGCGTAGATGCAGAGATCATTATATTCATGATAACGAGAAATGGGACTTTAGTTAGGATAAGTTTATAGAGGGATCGAGATGCGTGTTCTTGAGGCGCTCTTAATAGTTTTGATAATGACGACAATTAATGCATATGCCCTTGAGAATAGGACAAAGGTAATTATAAAGGTACCGCACTCTACTGGCGAAGGTCGCGTGCTAGCATGGCTGGATTTAACAGGCATTTTGAAAAAAGTCGTCTACTCCAAGAGATATGACGAGCTAACGGAGATACTCCTGTTGATCTTAAAAAGGCCATTTGTTCTCGAAATATATGATGTGAATGGAACACTTCTCTTTAAGGGACATGTAGGGGATGTGGAACCGAAGAAAATCATAGTATATATATTGCCGGGTGTGAATGGCAGTTTCGATCCAAGGATAATTGTGCTAAGGGTATGACCATGCATAGGAGAGGTCAAGTATACGTTATAGCATGTGCAATTATAGCAGGGTTATGTATAATGTTCTTAAGTGACATAGAGCCACTCTACATTCAGGTCGTAGAGAAGGATTACATAGTGATGGCATATCAATTGGAGAGCGTAATGATAGAGGCAATAGCATATGGATCTTCACATATGGTGCTTGAGAATGAGAAATTCATAGATGCATTCATGGAGTATTTCAACAAGTCTCTAAGCTTGATATACTCACTAGGAATAGTTGATGGAAACGTAGATAGAGTAACAGTAGCAGTTAATTTAACTATCAGGCAGGAATTAGGGTTAAGGTACTTGGCAACATATGAGGTACATTATTCATACGATGTAATAAACCATTGCTATATCGTTAAATTGGACGTACTTAACGTAAAGAAAAAAGGCCTTTATCCAAGGCTTAGAATTCGTTACTATCACTATAGTACTTTAACACCTAACATTAAGCGTCATAGAAGCATTAAAGTCATAGGAGGAATTGTCATGAGGGTTAATGAAACCACATACGATATCGTGATGTTCTCTAAGAGGATAATAATAAAGGATGACTTAGGTGTTTTTACATTCATCTCCATAGAGGATTAGTACGAGTAAGAGTTGAGTAGCGTAGAGTTAAAATAGCACATGCTCAGAACTCTATTCTGGCTCGGGGGGATCTATGATGAATACTTACATAAGATTACAAAATCTTGAAGAGCATTTAAATGAACTAGAGAGACTTGGCCTTATTGAGGTATTCAAAAATAAGTCACTGACGATATTTACTACAAGGTTTACGGGAAAGCGTTTCATAGTTGGTAACGTAAAGTGCCCTTATTGTGGGGAAGAGTTAGAAGTCTTCATAGTGAAGAGGCCAGCCATAGGGAGATATACCGTAGAACAAGATGTATCACACTTCAAGAGCCACATGGATTTAAAGCACAAAGAGGAGTTCGAACGAGCATGGATTCGTTTAGTAAGGGAACCTTATCAGCAAGGATCGTGGCACATCGTTAAGAGATACGTATGTCAGAAGTGCGGTTTTAAGAGTAGACGCTATACGGACGTGCTAGTACATATAATAACTAAGCATAAGTTCGCTTTATATTAGGAGCTCACTTTAGTTTTATCTCTGAGGCGTAGGCATGTGTGGTTTATCCTCCTTCATGAAAATCGATTATGAACCTAAAAACTTCATTAAGATTAAAAGATTATATTAAAGCTCAATGATCAGGGTTTATGGTCATTATTCAAGTTCAGCTCACTGTACCTCGTTTATCATTTTATCATTTGTCTACTGGGATCCTCCTTATATTATGGATGAGAGTTTAGTATGAAGGGGTTCAGCTCTCATAAGGTTCTTCATTAATCTGATCCCGGATTCCTCATCATCACCAACTTTATCAAATCATTACTTAGCTCTCATTATCTTACGTCTTCCCATTATCTCCCATACTTCAACTTCTACTCCAGGTGCAAGCTTGCTCCGTAAGCTTTCATCATCAGGTGGAGGTACTTCGTATGTTTCATATGTACTTAGGTCCATCAATTGTATGCTCTCAGGCATTACAGCGATAACCTGAGCTGTTGTCTTCTTTATCTCAGGGACGTTTACTTTGCTGCTTGTTGGAACAACAATACTTCTTTTGACGTTATCAAAGACTCCAATGGCCACTATACGTGCTTTAGCCGAGCCGTGCTTTCCTGGCTTTGAAGTAGTTAATTCGACTATTTTACAAGGTTCGCCGTCGATTACTATATACGAACCAACTTTGAGACTGTTTACATCAACAGGTCTAACGTGAGACATAGTGCCTCCCGTTACTTTTAAAGAGATCCAAACTAATAAAGATTTAGGGAACGGCAATGGACAAGATAATGCCTAACGCAATTGGTTTTACTAGCAGACCAGCGTCCTCAGGGCTGAACACACTTTTGAGAAAAGTATTTCAGGTGTTAATAGAGAGGAGAATACCCTTTGTAGTAGATGCAGTCTTAAAGCCTTTCCTAATGATGCCATATCCCATAAAGTTCGTGGATTTTAAGAAACTTCCAGATGAGGTAGATGTAATTGTGGTACTTGGCGGAGACGGAACACTTATTCATGCAATACATAATATACCGAAGATTGAGAAGAGATTCATATTAGGGGTAAACACTGGTCGTATAGGTTTTTTAAGCGAGATAACACCCCATGATTTAGTACCGTGTATAATGAGGATCCTAAACGGCGAAGAGGTATTTATAGAAAGGGTTAAGCTCATGAGAGTTAACATGTCAGGAAGATATTATGATGCTATAAATGATGTTGTAATAATGAATAAGGAGCATGGAAGGATGATATCCGTAGGGATATTGGTGGATGATGAACCAGTATACACTACGTATGCGGATGGCGTAATAGTATCCACAAGTACGGGTTCGACAGCTTATTCAGCATCAGCAGGGGGACCTATAATTGACCCAAGAATGAGTGTGTTTATAGTGAATTTCATATGTCCGCTTATGTGGTCAATAAGACCGTTAATAGTACCTGGAGACGTTAAGCTTAAGGTAAGAGTAAGAGCACGTAAAGGGATAGTGCTAGTTGATGGTATGGAAGTTTCATCATTTAACAATAAAATAGAGGTAATGCCAGAGTATTCTGAGAAGTCCGTGAAGTTCATCAGATTTACTAAGGGTAGTTTCTATAAGCGACTTTATCGTAGACTTAACATGTGGATATAAGGTGTAGTGCATGCGCGAGAGAGTGTTAGTACTCGATGCCTCAGCTATAATAAACTACCTAGCCAAGTTCGGAAATATTGATGGAGAGGCATACATCACGGAGAGAGCTATTGAGGAAATAGAGAGTGAGGATGGAAGGATGAGAGTACAACAATTAATAGAGATGGGGAAGCTACACATAAGAAAGCCCGATAAGAACTACGTTAGGAAAGTTATAGAGGCAGCTCGAAGAACTGGTGACTTAGTTGAGCTTTCCGCAGCTGATATAGATACGTTAGCACTTGCCCTTGAATTGATGAATTCTAATAGGAACGTACTTTTAATTACAGACGATTATTCAATAATGAATGTTGCTTACTCGTTAGGAATAAAGTTTTTATCGCTCTTCATGAAGCCAATAAGGGAATATAGAGAGTACATTTACATATGTAGAACATGCAATTTCTCTACGAGGGAACCACCAAAGAATTTCATATGCCCTAGATGTGGAGATAAATTGGTTAGGAGAATAAGGAAGAGGTTTAGGATCTAGGACTTTCTTAGCAAAGCAATAAAGTAACCAGGAGTATCGTGTAGATGTGGGAAGAATCTCTGAAGGAGTTCATGGTCAATACCGTTTATAGGGATACCATAGCTACCTACGAATATGTTCTGGGAGAGTAACTTAAACCCTAAGTTCCGAACTGCATATTTTACTACGTATTCGTTTTCATGTGGAGTCATAGTACACGTTGAATATACTAAGATACCATCTCTCTTTAATATAGCATAAGCGGCCTTAAGGAATTGCTTCTGATATTCGGCTAAGGCAAGTACATCAGATAAGGTCTTCTCTTCATATAATTTTGGACGAACGCCTAATGCAGAACAAGGAGGATCAAGAAGAACCTTATCAGCTTTAAGCCAAGGATAGTCTATATGAAGGTAGCGAGAGTCATGAACTATGGGCTTTATACATTTGATTCCTAATCGAATTACGTTCTCCTTTAATCTTTCTATTTTCCCCTGGGATTTATCAAATGCGTATATAATACCTTTATTCCCCATCAGCTGGGCCAAGTGAGTGGCCTTACCGCCGGGAGAGGCACACATGTCAACAACTATATCGTCGGATGAAGGATCAAGTAAATGGGATGTGAGAATAGCAGGATAGCTTTGAGCATAAAAGAGTCCTTTTTTGTACTCATCGAGGTCTCTAAGAGATACCACACGATACCTACTAATCATCACCTTAACAGCAATGCCCTTTTGTTTGCTCCTAATTTCATCGCTACCTACTACTGCACGTCCCCATGCTACAACGTTTCCCTTAGGATCAATTATTGTAACATAATCACCTGGTGAGATATCTTTATCGAACTTCACAATCCCAGGTATATATAGGTTCGCACCCATCATAACACTCTCTGCCGCATGTTTATCAGCAACTATGGTGTATTTACTAACAGGAACCTCTTGTGGTACGTTATTAACCCTTATGTAAACGGCATCCTTCAATACTTCATCAGGAAATACCTTTAGACCATACCTCCTTAGTCTAGCGATTAGCTCCTCTCTGGATATCCTTAGCGTATTTACCCTAAGGTAGTATCTACTTGGCGGAACAGCTAGTGAATGTAACATTCTCCTTATGAAAGCAGGATTAAAATATCTCATAAGATCGTTTAGGAGATCTTGGGAATATTTTATCCTCAGCATAGGCGCTCAGATCTTAACTATTTAAACAATTGGTGCGGGGGGTGGGATTTGAACCCACGCAGGCCTACGCCACGGGAGCTCCCATCTTGTAAGATCCTGAGTCCCGCCCCTTTGACCTGGCTCGGGCACCCCCGCTCATACTTGGCCAATTAACACATCCTCTTCGATAACGTCACACGTGATATAATATTAGATGTGGCGCCGGGGGCGGGATTTGAACCCGCGCGGGGGAACCCCCACGGGCTTAGCAGACCCGCGCCCTACCTGGCTAGGCGACCCCGGCGCCTACGTCATTACACCAATACAATCTTACGCTCTCTCCCTTAAATCTTTTTATTACTATAAGCTCATGGTTTAATTAATTTATTCTTTTAAATAAGAAATTCTCAGATTTTAAATGAGGCGAAGGGAGGAACAATGAACATATTGTATTGTACGAACTACCTTTCCAACAGTACAGGGGGAAGCGAGTATGTATTCTGGCTTTACGCTAAGTTCATGGCTGAGAGAGGACATAAGGTTTACGTAGTATGTTTTAATACTGATGAAGAAGTTAGGGAAATTACATCAGCTTTAGGCATAGAAGTAATAAATATAGCTCCAGAACTTAAACCAACGCCTTTCTTACCAAGGGGATTATGTACCAATATGAAGTATATATTAATGGGATATAGAAAGGCGAGGACAAAGTTAAGTAAGGTTAGGGTAGATATAATTCATTCCAATACGTATACGCCTATAATCCTCGGCTCCATGCTCCGTAATAGATATGGCATGCCTCATGTTGTTACAGTTCATGATGTAAAGAGCAGTATGGACTTCCCCTTCATTTATCAGATCTTCTATGAAGTAGAACCCTCACATAAGGTTACGTTAATTAAAAGTCGCTTAAGTATGAGGGGAGAGAGACTTCTGTATAGATATGCTAAGATTGATGCAATAGTAGTTCCCTCGTTCAAGACTAAACACGACATAGAGAAAATAATAGAGCGTTCGAGGGAACATAGAGTTGTCAGGGTCATACCTAATGGTATAGATCTGATCCAGTACTATAAGGTAGTTGATGAGGGTGATATTACTTACGACGACCTTACAATATTATACGTAGGTAGACTTACATTCTACAAGAATTTGCGTACAGTCCTTTTAGCATTAAAAACAGTTAGGAGAGTACATCCTGAGGTGAAGTTTCTCATAGTAGGAAGTGGACCTGCATCACGTGAATACCTTTACCTAATAAGGAGACTAGGATTAGAGGGAAACGTTATGATGCTAGGGTCAGTATCTCATGAGGAGAAGGTACGACTCATAGCAAAATCCTTGTTTGTAGTATACCCGTCAATATTTGAAGGATTTGGGATAACAATATTGGAGGCATGGGCTCTTAAGAAACCAGTTATAGTAAGTGCTATCTCGCCCTTAAAGGATATAGTTGATCACCTCATTAATGGGATTCACGTATCGCCATTTAAGATAAAGGCATGGCATGAGGCAATTATCTCTTTAATAGAGGATGTGAAATTCGCTAAGCAGCTTGGAGAGAATGGCTTTAAGAAGGTATTGAGTGAGTATGATTATAAAAAGGTATTAAGGAATCTAGAAAGATTATACGAGAGGCTTGCCACATGAAGAGGTACATGATAGTACTTAAGGCTATGAATGCTATCTCGCTCATAGCGATCATAGCGCATATAATTAGTTTGATCAGACCCTTAGCATTAGTGACAGTATCGCGAATTACGGTACCCATAAGATTAGGATCATGTATTATAGGATATTATGAGGACTTCATATTAGTCGTACCCATATTGATAACGATAGCTCTTCTAGCTATTGAGAGCGAGGAGAGAATCATATCATTCTTAATACCAATAGTATATGCTATTATTCCAGGATGGTTTCTCAGTAATGGTACAGGAATTTTGTTATGCATTAGCGCCTTTTTCGCAACCTTAATTGTGCTTCATCGTACAGGCAGGTTCATAGAAGTTGTAGAAGGGTTACTATACGCGCTTATAGCACTTGGATTTGGATCAATTTGCTATTGGATACTTCATGCAATATCACCTAATAAATTTCCTAGCCTTCCAACACGAGGACCTGC
>QMSL01000005.1 GCA_003649665.1 Thermoprotei archaeon
CCTAATCTTAAGCTCTCTCCTCGCTCTACTAAGTAGTACTTGTATTGATGATTCTGTATGATGTCTGATCTCCATCACTTCATTAGGCAGAGGTGTATAAAAGGTGGGCTCTTCACCATCGCGGGTCAGCCGTCCTGGCCTTCTTCATAGTTGCCTCAGAAGTTCCAGCGCTCATCATCTGTATTAATGAGAGGCTAATGATGCTTAAAAGATTTACTGGGCAAAAATATGCAAATGCATCACTTTTTAGAATGCGTGTCGTCATTTAAATCATTCTTAGCAAAGATAGAGAGCTTTACTCTTCTCTCTTCTTAGTTCCAACGCCGCCTCCTTTACTCTTTGGCTCTATGAATTCCTTGAAGTACCAGCTATGTACTCTCTTTATGTGTTCTAATAGCGATTTATATCTAAACATACCGCGGGAGCAAACTGGACATGGTCTTCCCATACGCATCCCCCATTAGAATTTAAGTTATAACTTCATGTATAATAACATAACTCTAATGAACGATGTTGATTGTAACATCAATTACGTGTTATTGCAGATTGTTCCTAATATTGACTAGGACATAGTTACTTAGTGCATGGTTCTTAGCTTAATCTTCACTCTTCAAAATACCGTGAAGAATCTCCTATTTTAACATGCTCGCATCGACATTTACAATATATCTCTATATGCTTTACATCCCTTCATCAGCCTACCATATTTTTAACGAGAGATATATTTCCTATATTTCAAAGCTTAAATCCTAAACTTAACATATCTAAAACCGGAGAGAAAAATGCCAAGGGAGTTAGTGTTAGTAGCTCCGAGAAAGCCTATGATAAGAGAGTATGAAGAAAGACCGCTTAGGCCTAATGAGATAAGAATCAAAAGCATTCTGTCAGCTGAGAAACATGGAACTACTATGGTCTTGTACAGAGGTCTGTCGCCATTTGCTGAAAAGTACTACGATCCCAAGCTAAACCTATTTGTAAAAAGGAAGGAGAAAGCAAAACTCTATCCCATGCCGCTTGGTAATATGACCGTGGGGATAGTAGTAGAGGTAGGGAGCGATGTCAAGAAGTTCAAGGTTGGGGATAGAGTGTATGGCTATCTTCCCATAAGGGAGACTCATACTGTCCCTGAAGATAGGGTTTGGCTTGCTCCTCCTGAGCTAAGTGATGAGGAGTTAGTCTGTATAGATCCTGCCGTAGTCGCGCTAATGGCAGTTAGGGAAGGCAACATTAGACTTGGTGAACGTGTTGCCATCTTTGGATTGGGCGCTATAGGTCTCATGGCTGTACAAATGGCGAAGTTGTCAGGAGCGATTCTTGTTATAGGAATAGATCCATTAAAGAACAGGAGGAAGTTGGCTGAAGAGTATGGTGCTGATGTGACGTTTAATCCATATGAAGTCGAGGATCTTGCATTGGAGATAAGGAAATTAACTAATGGTAAGGGCGTTGATGTATCCCTTGAGATAAGCGGTTCGTACAAGGCTTTGCACGAAGCAATACGCGCTACATGCTATGGAGGAAGGATAGTTCCCGTATCTTGGTACCATGGTGAGGCGAAAGGTCTATTCCTTGGTGAGGAATTTCACTTTAATAGGCAGGTAATAATCTCAGGTGCAAGAGTTGAAAGCGAACCCTATCGTGAGTATCCTCTATGGGATAGAAGGCGAGTATATGATACAGTAATAGAGCTCTTCAAGAGGAAGAAGTTGACAGTAAAGGGTTTGCTTCATCCCATAGTGAAGTTCGATGAAGTAATTGAAGCTTATAAGCTAATAGATGAACATCCAGAGAAAGTAGTTAAGCTGGGCGTAAGGTATGATTAGAATAGTCCTAAGCGCTGAAACGCTTATATTACATATCTAGGATACCTAATGCTCGTGAGTATTATGAAGTTAGGTCTCCAAAGCTATTCATTACATAAATTCTCGTTCGAGGAAGCTATGAAGAAGATCTCCGAACTAGGGCTAAAGTACGTTGAAGCATATCCTGGTCACCTTCCTCCTTCTGCGGAAGGGGTTAAAATAGCAGAGGAACTTGAGAAAAAGTATGGCGTTAAGGTAATTGCACATGGAGTTAATCACATGCCTGCAGACGAGGAGAACTTGAGGAATCTCTTTGAATTCGCTAAAAAGGTTGGCATTGAGGTGTTAACTGCGGATCCTGAACCAGAAGCATTACCTATTGTTGAAAGGCTTGCAGAGGAATACAGCATAAAAGTTGCAATACATAATCATGGTCCAGGTCATAGATATGCGCGTTATGAGGCAGTTTTAGAGGCTATAAAGGATAGAAGCGAACTCCTAGGAATGTGCTTAGATACGGGCCACCTAGAAAGGGTTGGTGAAAGCATTCTTGAAGCCGCTAAGGCTTTGGGTAGTAGAATTCACGGAATTCATCTTAAGGATATAGATGAAAACAAAAAGGATGTCATAATAGGGAAGGGCGTTCTGAATCTAAGGGAATTCTTTAAGATATTAAAGGAGAATGGAGTTCTTGAAACTGCAGTAATTGTCCTGGAGTATGAGATAGAACCTGAGAACCCAGTGCCTGGCATAAAGGAGTCCTTAGAGAACTTAAGGAAAATACTTGAAGAGCTATAGTTGTTAACCGTTTCTGAGGAATTTAGGCGTTTTTATTTTATTCCCCTAAACTTGAGATGTATCTCAAAGCCCTCCTTTTTGCCTCTATACGATAGAGATCCCAAAGTGCTTTACTGTAAGGGCATGCATAAACACATTTAGCACAACTACGTCCTATCTTTACCCAATAGGAATAACAACGCTTGGGATCAATATGCCATTTATATACTCCAACTTGACCCGCCTTGCTTTCCCATGAAGGAGGTCCATAAGGTATAGCGCCTACCGGACATGCATCAGCGCATATACAACAATCCATACATTTCTCCCATAACCCGAAGCTTATTGGGTTATCTACTACCAGTGGAGCATCTGTGAAAACTTTAGCCAGCCTGACACGAGCTCCATACTCAGGCGTTACGAGCAAGCCCATACGACCAATTTCGCCTAATCCTGCCAATATACCGAATGGTATCGAGAGGCTTCCCTCATTACATTGTGGTAATGCATTAAAACCCAATCCAGAAATAAATTTAGCTAGGCACAATACAGTAAATGACATTTTAGAGTAGTTGTAACCTACCTCCGCTGCTATTATGTCATCTGATGAAACGCCAAGATCCATCTCAAATGCTAACACTATTACACATTTTGGTTTAAATGGCATTTCGAATCCCTCATAAAGCCATCGATCATCAAATGGCGCTATCCCTACTAGATCAGCTCCATAAAATAGCGCCGCCCTCTTTATTACTGCCGTGAGCAATTTCTCATCTTTTACTATAACCTCATTCGCTGACCTAAAGCTTTTCATGATCCTATGTACTCCATGTAAAGTCCACGAGGCATTGACAAGACTGCGTTCAATTCCTTCCCTTTTAAACTCTAATTTTCCCTCTCTATGATATCTTTTAGACGAAATACGCGTTGGCATCACTCTGCGATAGTCGTCTCTTATCTTATAAGGCATGACTCCTGCTTTTAGTTTTCTTACCTTAAGAGCTGTTCTAACTAACCTCGAAAACTCCTCCCTTTCTATCACTCTCAATATTCCTAGATCTTTCCATAACCTTCTTAACTGTTCTGCATTAACGTACATCTTGACTTTTATTTCTCCACTGATACATTTTTAAACGTTCTTAATATTTAATGATATAGCTCATTGAGGTGGAACCTTGAGGAACATGAGCTTGAGCTATTACCGTCGTAGGAGCAAGTGGCTTTCCTATTCAATCATTGATCTATTAAACGAGAATGAAGCTCTTGCTATGCTTATCTCAGCACTTGCCCTTGCTTTTATATACTCTGGATTCTTCTCAATAATAAGGAAAGGTCCCTATTACTTCATGATAGTTCTAGCTCTCACAGCTCCATCATTCCTAATACATGAGCTATGCCATAGGCAGATCGCTAGACGTCATGGTTTTTACTCAAAATACGTGATCTTCCCGATGTGGTTCTTAATATCGCTTCTCACCGCATTCTTCCCATTCATAAGGTTAATAGCCTTAGGCTCCGTGGTAGTTTACGGTTATGCGATTTCATCAAGAACATACATGAAAATAGCTCTAGCTGGGCCACTTTCCAACATGATAATGGCAGCATTGGGCATTTTCCTATCAAGCTTTACAAGGTATCCTTTATCCCTATATTTACATATGTTCTCAAGTATTAACTCTTGGTATGCCTTCTTTAACTTGCTTCCAATACCTCCACTTGATGGTTCAAAGGTTTTCCAAACGAGTATTCATGTATGGCTTATGGCATTCCTTGTATCGATAATACTCCTAATGCTGACTTAAGTTCTCCCTTCTCAATAATACCATGTATTAATCTTCGTGTGCTCATATATTTTTTCGCTCTTGCCGTATTTAGCCGCATTACATACTTCTATGAATACACAAGTGTTATCGCATTTCGAAATTATATATTTAGTAGGACATTCTCCTACGATATTACAACCATAAATACATACAGGTCTCTCCTTTGTACAGCAGGTCCTTCCCAAAGACCACAGTAGATCATCAAGATGAGTAGGTCTTATTCTCGCATGTTCGCATACTATTGAGAAAGCCTTCCTTACCGCGAGTCTCACCAATATATCGACTTCATCGCTTACTTCAACGCCTGCCCTTATTAAGTTCATCAACTCCTCATTAGGTACTACGATTCCTACTCTTAAAGCAATCCTCGTAAGATGGTTATCTACAGGGACCTCTAATTGAGATGACTCAACCTCTCCTATTAGCCCCCTTCTTTCTAAGAACTTAATTAGTAAAAATGACTTCTTGGCAACTGGATCGCTATAAGCTAGGAATTCCGAAAGCCTTGAGAGCCAGCATTTAACATCTTCTCTCTCAAATATTTTAAGTGGATTCCCAGAATATTTCATATTTAATTTACGTGCAGCATCTCTCAGTAGAAGTGCTCTTGTCTCAGGATCCCATATACATGTATAATATGGCTTCTTTACTGAGAGCCATCTGCGTATCTCATCAGTAGTTACCTTTTCCATACGATCTGCCGAAAAGAAATTTGGATCTTCCTGATATCTTATCATACCAAGCCTATAGAGGAGATCCGAGCCTTTATAATATTTACCGCACACAATTCCCTCAAATCGTCTTGAAGGCCTACTAGTCCTATGGTCAATAGCGACCATGAAGAAGAAATAGCTAGCTACACGAATCGGATCATCCGTTGCTGGAGGATAGTACTCTGTGTTAGTAAATGAATCTACATTTATATTCAATGATTTTATGACGCGTGCGACCTCAATGCATTTCTGTACGTCTATATAGACTTCTAAATCGCCCATCATATTGATTAAAGGTTGAACTTCTCCCTTAGGTAGTTTCTACTGATTTGCATGCTCTCCTCAGGACTTATCTTCGTTGAATCCTGCTCCACTACTAACCACTCAACGTTACCTCTCCTAGCTAGTCCTATTATTGACTCAAAGTCTATTATTCCTCGACCTAGCTCACAGAAGCTTCTCTTCCTGAAATCCTCCTCAGTTCCATCCTTTAAATGAAGGTATACTATCCTATCTAAGTTCTCCTCCATGAACGTAACGGGATCTAGACCTCCGTACTTTACCCAATATGTATCCATGCATAAATGGACTAACTCAGGGTTTGTGTTTTCGAGTATGATCTTTATTCCACGTCCATTATCCGCTATTTCCCAGTCGTGATTATGATAACACACGACCACACCATAATTTTTAGCTATGCTAGCAACATCATTTAGGAAATGGGCTACCTCAATACACCTTTTTTCAAAGTCCATATGAGGCCTGGGGCTACTGAATATTAAATATCCTCCTCCAAGATCTTTAAGTACCTTTAACGCCATTTTAGACGTGTTCATATCTCCCACACCTTGATGAAGACCGGAGAGTACAAGACTTCTTTCCTTCAATAACTCCTCATAGTTAGGATAGTGGCTAATTATCTCTAGAGATGCCTCTATCCCCTCATAATTCAAGGTAGCGATAACGTCTAATATCTTAGGAAGTTCTTGAAAAACCCTCTTGCCCCATATTATGAGTTGAGCTCCAACACGAAGTCTTCTCATAATTTTTCCCTATCTAAACTATCATCTAAACTAACTTAAAATAGCTTACTTCCGCCTCCTTAACTTGAAGTACTTCTCAGCGGCTAAAATTATCAACTTATTATCGCCTTCTTTTAGCTTCATTATCGAGTCCTTAATATCGATTCCTAAACTCTCTAAATGCCTTGATACTAAGGAATCCAATATGTGTACTGTATATTCTGAATTAAGAACCTTCGTCATTATCTCGTACGCTTTTCTAGGATCTCGCATTAGACAATCTGCGAAATCCTCACCTAACATCTTCGATGTATGGTACTCAAGTACAACGTAAAATGAAGGGGCGAATACTTCTGAAAGCACTTCCTTAAGGAAATTCCTCACGAGTTCTCTCTTTTCGCTCACTTTATCACCACCATTCCTTTTCTTATGACGTATTCTCTTTTCCTAGTATCATGCCATGACCCTCTATGCTTAATTATGCTTATAGTTCGTCTTATTCCCTCTTTAGTACCATTAAAGGAGAGCGCTATTATGGTATCCGCTAACGTATCTATCTCGAGTCTCTCACCATGTAATATATCCTCTATTGTAGTGATTAGAGTGGTTATGTTATTATTTTTGTTCATTTGCGCTATTTCCGTAAAGAAGCTAAAGTAATCCTCCTCTGTGTAATACCTCTTTACTATGGATGCGCCATCAAATATCACTATGGATGGCTTATACGATTCTATTAGACGTCTATACATATATGATATCCTCTCAGGAGTTAGAAGTTCTAAGGAGATACTCTTAATGATTAAATGATCCTTCAGCATCTTAACATCATAACCTAATAACCTAAGCTCAAGTTCAACTTGCTCTCTTGATTCCTCAAAGGTTATGTAAAGCACTTTCTCTCCTATCGAGGCACTATGTTGTGCAAATATGAGCGATATGACAGTTTTACCAGTACCGCTTGGCCCGCTAACGACAATGAACGAATTCCTGAAGAAACCTCCACCTAACATCTCATCAAGCCCTTTAATACCTGAGCTAATTCTCTCCGACTTTATACTTCCACTCAACTCCTTTGATGAGAGGGGCCTGTGAAGTATTATTCCTCCCTTATCTATTATGAATTCATACTCGTATTTTGGGATCGGTATTTCCCTTACCTTGTGTAATATCAAGCTCCTTCTAAGGAGACCTCTTTTATATGGTTTTATAGTTAGCTTTATTACCGCATCAACTACGAACTCCTCAAAACCATATCCTATTACCTCCTTACCTAATGGAAGCTCGGCTATTAAATACGTAGTTATTCTCGCCGGTTTTACTATGTCGAATAACGTCGTATGTAAAAATGCTCTGGCTTTGCTCTCAGATATTAATCTAATAAGGGCATCTATAGGGTCGATGACTAGCCTCCTAGCATCAATTTTATTGAGAATACCTACGATAAATTCTAGGAGCTCCTCTATCCCCTCCTCTCTTATAATAGTGAATCCCTCTATGAATGAAAATAATCCCCTCCTCTCCAGTTCTCCAAAGTCCATTCCAAGCGCCTTCATATGTCTTAAAAATTCCATCTTCCTCTCAGCAAAACTTACGTAGATCCCGGCTTCACCATTTATACAACCACTATAGAGGAAGTTTGCAGCGAAGGTAGTCTTTCCCGCACCTGGGTGACCTGCAACTAATACTATATAGCCCTCAGGGAAGCCACCATTTAAAAGTTCGTCTAGTTCCTTAATTCCTGTAGACATTACATTTCCTCGCATCTCGGACATGAATTATATCCTCCTTAGTCCCCTCGAGAGATTTCGTTTTAAGGGGTAATAAAGATTATTTGCAGAAAGATACCTCATCATCCTCTGTATCTTAACTCATTTATTAAAGGAAAGTATAATTCCGTATTGTGACAATCTTAATTACGGTGTTGCATATGATGATATCGTCTAATAACTGGAGCGGTATAGTACCTCCTCAGTACATATTCTCTAAAAGGAAGTTCAAGTGTGTAGTGCTTGATCCTCCAGACTTCAATCCCGGTTCTTGGATAGGCGCTGGAGATGTAATGTTTGACTCAGAGCATGAGGAATTCTGGATGGTCGTAAGGCATAGAAGAGCTCCTCCCTTACGAGGCTATGAACTTGGAATATATCGATCAAGAGATGGCGAAAACTTCAAACTGGTGCGAACTCTATCGAAAGAGGAACTATCCGAAATGCTAGGCATGAATGTATATAGCGTGGAGGGAGTTCAACTCTTAAAAGATCCCCTTACTGATAAGTATATGCTCTTTGTTTCAATTGATGTAGGCGGTGCTTGGGATACTTTACTTATTACCTCTGACTATCCATCCGAGGAATGGATATCAAAAGGAATAGTACTAAGGCATAGCGAAAGAGGCTTTGATTCAAGAGAGGCAAGAGATCCTGTCATCGGAGTAGTAGACGGTTTATTCATAGCCCTTTATAGGGCATGTAATGGGAAGAAATGCAATACAGGCCTTGCGGTAAGCAATGATGGAGTCAATTGGAGAAAACTAGGCGTGCCAAACGTCGATGGCTCTCCTCAACCTTCCTACATGCAATTATGCGGTAGTATCTTTGCTGGAAGCATGGGCGCAATATACATGGGTCTAGTTCGTCGCCGGGTAGTCAATGGATGCGGTATAGCCGATACCTTTGAGGCGTATCTAATTACGAGAGACGGTTTAACAACTTTGTTTAAAGGAAAGTGGAGTCCAAGGTCGCCATATGAGCATAAGGAATGCCCCACTCATGGATATATCGATATAGTGTATGATCCCTTAAGGAATAGAGTACTCATGTACGTTGAAGCGATAGATCCTAAGTACACGAAGGAAGTTGGTTGGAAAACTCAGGTCGACCGCTGGATACTTTACGAGGTACCTCTTGATGACCTTAGGTAAGTATACTTCACTTACCATTTTTCCTAATGCTCTTACAGATTAGATAAATAAGGTATATATTGGATGTGCTCTCCCTGCCATATCTTTCAAGCATACCGATCAGTCGCATTAAGTTACTTTTTGTTCTCTCAGTAATAAACTTATGATATGCCTCCCTTAGACTTGAGACGTCAATTTTCCTCCTCAATCCCAAATACTTCTCAAGTTCTTCAAGAGGAGCAATATCAAGTTTGAATGTCCTCTTCACGATATCATGAACGTCTATTAGGAATTCATCCTCTTTCAATTTCTTAATGATTATACTAAATGTTTTAGACATCCTTCCAATGCCCATGATGTTCTTTTCATTGTCATATATTAGGATCTTAAAACCGCTATCTACAGCATCGCTAATAAACTTTATTAAATCGCTTACCTCGGATGTTTTAATACGTACTGGAACAATCTCTATATCCGTACTAGGAATTATGAAATGTTTGTAACTATCTCCATCGAAACACGTCACCACATAGAACCCCTTAGAGTTGACCTCAATATGAGTTATATCGAGCGATAATATTTTCCTCTCCTTAGAGGGCTTAGGCACTCTGATTTCACCTAATCCTCTTAACTTTAATCTTATCACTCCTTGGATATAATCGAGTGCCCTCAATGCATATTCCTTCATCGAATTCCACGGAATGTTCATTTCTATTATCTTAGTTGCGACTTCCTCGTCTATGATCCAGAGGAGTAACTCGCATATCTTACTTGGTTTTAGCCTTTTTACAAAGCTTCTTATCTCATCCCAATTTACCGTCTCTAGTATTCCACTACAGTCATTCTCCCATATTACAATACATTTCTTAGGTCTTTCCTCAACGAGATAATCGATCTCCCTTAATGATATCCTATATTTAGACAATCTAAGCGCGAGTTTTAGTAAAGCCATTCCAATTCGTATCTTCTCTACATCTTCTTCAGGATCGAGTTCATAAACGTACCCATACGTGAAGTCAACGTATTTCCCACTGACATTAGCCATTATCGGGATACTTCTCTTACTATAGATGGTTCTATATTCCCCATCACGTCTTATAAGTCGAGGTCTCCTTGATTCCACCTCCCATATCACCGCTTCTGGTATTTCAATAAGTAGCCCAAAGCCATTATCAGGTACCTTGATATATTGTTGTACTATAGATGTGAGCTTACCTGATGCATAATCTCTCACTATATCTGCATCTTCTCCCCACATCAACTTTATAGAATAGTAATGATCATATGCTTCCCTAAGGAACTCCTCCTTATTAATTGCTCTCCTTATATCCTCCTCAAATACCCTTCCTCTATCTACATCAACCACTATAGCGTCGTTCGAATAATCAAAACATCCAGGTTGATACTTTTCAACAAGATCTCGCCATGAGATGGTCTCCCCTAATGTCATCTTTCCCTCATCAGTTATGAGTATCTTATTAACTCCATAGGGGGGTCCGTATTCATAGAAGTTAAGCTTATTCCATACTTCCCTTCCAGCATCTGAGAGCATGACGATTGAGCCAAAAAGTCCTTTCTGCTCATCTATAAGCCTAAATCTCCTAAGTAGTTCTACTTCGCCTTTAGTTAGGTCTTCCATATATCTCCTAACCTTAAATAAGGCCTTAAATAACAAGATATATTTATTGTTAGGGTTTATGTATACGTTCTCTAGAGGTAAGGAAATATATTCACGAAGTCCTTCCTCTCCAAGCTCAACTATACGCTTATCCCATGGTCTAATAGGGATTATTATCGTCTCAGAGAAAGGCATTTCTCTTCTCCTCCCCTTTCTTCCCTCCCTTTGTTTGAACTCTCTGACATCTTCCGGAATTCCATAGTGAACTATTCTAGCTATCCTCCCTATATCTATCCCTTGTAGTAGAGTTCTTACTGTAAAGATTATCCTTATCTTCCCTTCTCTCGCCTTCTCTTCTATCTCTCTCCGCTTATTTGGTTCTATGAGGTGATGATGCGTGACGATAACCTCATTGACTATTTCCCGTGGGAATCCCCTTTCCTCTAACCTTAATCGAAGTCTCTTAGCTAACTTCTCTGCTGACCTGATGCTCGGCGTAAAGACCACTGTTACATAATCCTCATCTCGAATGGCGTACTCGGTTAAGATCTCAATTATATCAACACCCATCTCTGGTACATGAAATCCGTATTCTCTGAGGAGCTCCATAATAACGAAGATATTCTTCTTGAAGAGCTCGAAATCTTCTATTATTCCAAGAAGTTCTGGTACCTTCTTTCTTATTTCCTCTTTCCTATCAACTAGCATCTTCCATACTTTCTTAACGTTCTTACCGAGGATTAGGTATGTTATATTCTTTATCTTAAATGGCTTTCCTCTTATAATCTTCGTCTTCCTATTATTTATTTTGCTTAGATATTCTGCTATTTCCTCAGGATTTCCTAAAGTGGCTGTTAGCACTACTATCTGCGCGCTCTTCGTTAAGACATATTTTTGGAGAGTTTCTATTAATGCCAAGAGGAGTGTTGCTCTCCTCGAGCCATAATAATCTAACTCATCCAGCACTATTACATCAAGTCCTCTTAGAAATGGTAGAAGAAGAGACCTCTTTCCTACTGCTATCCTCTTTAAGTCGGCCATTAGGAACGCTGGATTCGTTATTACTAATAATGCTCTTGAAAGGACTTTTAGCACCTGCTCATAACCTCCTAACATATTTAATGTCGGTCTATCGAGCTCTACTACTTCATGCTCACAACCAACTGCGTTATAATACTCTCTTAGTCTCTCTATCTGATCCTGTGATAATGCTAATGTTGGATATATCACTAGTGCCCTTAACTTTCTCATTAACGTATATAATGACCAAGCCTCTGTCTTCCCCGAGCCAGTTCCAGAGATGAGTATTACGTTATATCCTTTCTCTAGAGCTTTCATTGTTTCTAGTTGGTGCTTGTATAGTTTCTTATCAGCTAATTCCTTAGCCCTACCTCTTGCTTTTCCAAACTCCGGGATTAGATCCTTAAATGTAATATCAGTGTATTCTGGCTCACTTCCTTCCTCTTCTAATCTTAAGTACTCATAACCTAATTCATTTAGAATTACGTCTGATGGTGTCATTGTAAACCTTTGGGGAATTTCCATACGATATTTATGAACGTGTATCTACGACTTATTGTTTGTGTAGGTTTTATAGGAAAGCTATATCTTCTCAGCTTTCTATCATTATGATAGGGCTTAGTATGGTTACTAAGAAGATTTCTCTGCCCTTAGAGAAGCCTGAACCCAACTTCGAGCTCTTAGTTAGGATATTGAAGAGAAGGGAAGAACCAGATAAAGTCCACTTTGTGGAGTTAGGAGTTGATTATGAGGTAATGAAATTCATAACGGATAACTTAATGGATCCCAAAATGCGAAGACTTCCTACTATCGATAAATCCCTTAAGCTAACTGGATGGCAGAGCTACTTGGTCATGCATGTAAATTTCTACTATAGAATGGGATATGATGTTGTTCCATTAGGCCTTCCAATTCCTCCCATGCCTAGAAAATATAGGGAAACGAAGGATACAGCTATCTTATCTAGGGGGAAGAGGATATGGATAGAGGAGGGAATAGGCATTATATCGTCATGGGAGGATTTTGAAAAATACCCTTGGCACTTAGCGGAAAATGCTCCCATAGAAGAGCACTTTAGCTTTATCTCCGAGATCTTGCCTGATGGAATGAAGGTTGCAATAGCTACCTCCCTATATGAACATGTAGGCGAGAACCTGTTAGGTAGAGTTGGCTTATTTAAGTCACTCTATACACAACCTGATCTCGTGAAGGCGGTTTTCGATAAATGGGGTAGTATAATCTATGAGCTTTATAAGAGGGCCATAACTTTTGATTGCGTAGGGGTGATATTTCACTGTGATGACCTTGGACATAGAACTGGCCTTGATTTAAGACCTGAGGTATTAAGGAAATTGGTTTTTCCATGGTATAAAAGATACGCAGAACTTGCTCATAATCATGGTAAGGAATTCTGGTTCCACTCATGTGGCAAAGTGCTCGACATAGTAGAGGATCTGATAAGTTACGTGGGAATAGACGCATTCCACTCATTCCAAGATATAATAATACCCGTATGGAAGTTTAAGGAGATGTTTGGAGATAGAGTCGGAGTGCTAGGTGGTGTAGACGTAGACAAATTAGCTAGGTATGACGAGTCCTCATTGAGAAAGTACGTTAGGTTCATTCTAGATAAGTGTATGCCCGGAGGAGGATATGCCTTAGGATCAGGAAACACTGTGACGAACTACGTCCCAGTAAGGAATTATTTAATAATGCTAGAGGAAGGATTAAAGTGGAAAGGAGCAAGCTAATAGAAGATAACAAACTTAGCACGCCTCATTATAAACATCACCATGTTAATGATTAATAGAAGAATGTTTATATCCTTAAGCATTACTCATTTAAAATGCTAAAACATAGTGATATCTAGGTGACCTATAGATGTCGATGACTAAGAACCTCATAGTTGTAGTAGTCCTTGCAGCAATATGTGCAATAGCTGGCTTTGCTGGGGGCTGGTTCCTAGCTTGGAGTAGAGCGAAATCAACAATAGCTTCACTTGAATCGAGAGCTGCTTCTCTTGAGTTACAGCTCCAGCAGCTTCAGCAACAACAGCAACAACCCCCACCAACACAGAAGCCACAAAAGATAAAGGCTGCATGGATATATATAGGTCCTGTAGAAGACTATGGTTGGACTTATGGTCATGATAGGGGAAGACGCATAGTTGCTGAGTTATTTAAAGATTGGCTAGAAGTACACGCTGTACCCGATGTAAGAGACGCTAGTAAGTGTGCTCAAGTAATAGATAAATTAGTAGCTGAGGGATACCAGGTAATATTCACTACAAGCTTTGAATTCATGGATGTAACATATGAGGCTGCAAAGAGATATCCTGATGTAATATTCTTCCACTGTTCTGGCTATAAAAGATATAAGAACATGGGGACATACTTTGCCGACCTTTACCAAATCTATTACCTAAATGGTCTTATAGCAGGTGCTTTAACGAAGACCAATCGTGTGGGTTACGTAGCAGCACATCCAATACCTGAAGTCATAAGGCATATAAATGCATTTGCTATTGGCGTTAAGGAAGTTAATCCAAAGGCTAAGGTGTACGTTTTATGGATACATGAATGGTATGCTCCTGACAAAGCCAGAGAGCTTGCTGAAACCTTAATAAACAAATATAACTGTGACGTACTTGCATTTACTGAAGATTCTCCAGCAGTCGTAGAGGTATGTCAGGAGTATTATGAGAAAGGAAAGCCAGTATACGTATTCTCACACTATAGCCCAATGCTCAATTATGGTAAGGACGTCTGCGTGAGCGGACAATTGGTACACTGGGAGGTAATATACGAGGACATCCTACTTAAGATTAAGCAGGGAATATATAATACAACTAATCTAGAGAACGTCGACTATTGGTGGCTCCTTAGGGAAGGTGCTGTTGAGCTAGGCTGTGATTATGGAGTACCAATAAACCCGAAGTTTGAGTCTATACTGAAGAGCATAAGAGTAAATGAGACAGTAGTACTTCCAAATGGTACTTTAGTAGAGAACCCATCAGTATACGACCTAGTATTCATAAGACTAGAACAAATGAAGCAAGATAATCCTACATTTGATCCATTCACAGGCCCAATATACGATCAAGACGGTAACTTAAGAGTACCGCCAGGTGAGAGGCTTGGTCATGATGCACTATGGACTATGGACTGGTTTGTTGATAATGTAGTAGGAGAAATACCAAAGGGTGGAGGCTGAAGTAAGTGAAATCCTCTAAATATTACCTCTCACCTTTTTCTCAAACTCTATCCTCGCTTAAGAAAGGTGATATTGTAGTCTTAATGAAGGGCATTACTAAGAGATTTCCCGGTGTTATTGCAAATTATAAGATAGACTTCGATCTGCGATACGGCGAGATACATGCCCTACTTGGTGAGAATGGCGCCGGAAAAACAACTCTTGTAAGTATTCTTTACGGTATTCATCAGCCCGATGAGGGAGAGATCTACGTATACGGTAAGAGAGTTCACTTTCGCTCGCCAAGAGACGCCATAAGAATGGGTATAGGAATGGTACACCAACATCCAAGACTTATAGATACGTTAACTGTAGCCGAAAATATAGCATTAAGTCTTAAGGATGCTCCCTTTATAAATCCAGTTCCTAACGTAGAAGAGCTCATTAAAGAATATTCCGAGAAATATGGTCTTAAAGTTGATCCAAAGGCTAAAGTGTGGCAGTTATCCGCGGGAGAGAAGCAGAGAGTCGCTATTCTAAGGACCCTAATTAGTGGCGCTAAAATACTTATACTCGATGAGCCAACTACATCTCTCAGTCCTCCAGAGAGGAATGATCTATTTGAGGCCATGAAGGCCTTGGTCGAAGAGGGTGCTTCAATAATATTTATCTCACATAAGCTAAAGGAAGTCCTTGGTATTAGTGATAGAATAACTGTTTTAAGGAAAGGTAGAAAAGTTGGAACCGTATCCGCCGAAGAAAGCTCACCAGAGCTATTAATAAAGATGATGTTAGGAGAATCGAAACCAATGAGTATTGGCCTAGGCCTAGGTAAAGCTAAAGATCAACTCCATAAGGTTGGCCATAAGGTCGGTAAGAAAATTCTTGAGGTACACAATCTTTACGTACTCGGAGATAGGGGAGAGGTAGCAGTTAAAGGAGTTAGTTTTGAAGTTCGTGAGGGAGAGATATTCGGAATAGTAGGTGTCCCAGGTAACGGTCAAAGAGAACTCGTTGAAGCTATTGTTGGATTAAGGAAAGCATTAAAAGGGGTAATAAGAATCTCAGGTGTTGATATTACAAATAAGGGCCCCTTAGCAGTAATTAATATGGGCGTAGCATATATTCCTGAGGATAGGATTAAGTATGGCCTTGTACTAGACCTCACTATAGCTGAGAATCTGATACTAAAGGATTATCGAAGACCTCCCTTCTCAGGAAGGATCATGTTGAATACTAGCTACATATCTAAGTGGTGTTTAGACCTTATGAGGAGATATGACATAAAGACCCCAGACATTAACACTCCAGTGAAATACCTATCCGGTGGTAATCTCCAGAGAGTCATTCTCGCTAGAGAGTTCAGCCATAATCCTAAGCTAATTATAGCATTTCGTCCAACATATGGTCTTGATGTAGCAGCTACTGAGTACGTGCAGAAGCTCCTTCTTCAGGAGAAGCAACGTGGTGCAGCAATACTTCTTATATCGGAGGATCTCGACGAAATAATTGAGTTAAGCGATAGAATAGCCGTTATGTTTGAGGGTAAATTCATGGATATAGTTCCTGCAGGAAGAGCTGATGCTGAGCGACTAGGACTTATGATGATGGGGGTAAGATTCCATGAAGAAGATAAGGATACGTGTGGAAAGAGTTTATGAAGTCCCGTTATGGTTACGGATAGTGATTCCGATCATTGCAATACTAGTAGCTCTCTCAATAATCGCTATAATATTCCTTATTCAAGGTATAAATCCGATCATTGCCTACGCCGAGATATTCCATGATGCGTTCTTAACAACATATGGTATAAAATTTAATGTAGTTAAATTGATCCCTCTTCTCTTATGCTCTCTAGGCTTATCAGTAGCATTTAAGGCTAATGTCTGGAATATAGGTGCTGAAGGTCAACTTTTAATGGGTGCAATAGCTGCTACATGGATTGCACTCTTTAAGCTCAAAGGGTATCCCTCATATATAGTTATTCCCGCTATGTACGTTCTCGGCTTCATATTTGGTGCATTATGGGCTCTCATTCCTGCCCTACTTAAGGCGAAATTCGAAGTAAACGAGATAATCACAACTCTGATGATGAATTACATAGCGATGAAGCTAGTATTGTTCTTAATATATGGTCCTTGGCGAGGAACCACAACGTGGAAGTATCCAATAACTGACGAATTTCCTGCTGAGGCGCAACTGCCTCTTATACCCGGTACTCTTATTCATTGGCCCTCTCTCCTAATAGCCCTCATCTTAGTTCCAGTAATATATCTATTCCTTAAGAGGACGAAAATAGGCTATGAGATAAGCGTCTTTGGCCTAAACCCCAATGCAGCAAGATATGCTGGAATAAATAAGACTAAGGTACTTGTCATCGTGATGTTAATTAGTGGGGGCCTTGCAGGCATAGCTGGCGTTGGCGAAGTGGCTGGTATTCATCATAGACTTAGATATCCCTCATCTATTTCATCAGGGTATGGATATACTGCAATAATTACTACATGGCTTGCTAAGTTAAATCCACTCCTTCTTCTCCCAACCACATTCTTCTTTGGAGGTCTACTCGTTGGAGGAGATGTAATAAAGATAGATCTTCGTCTACCAAGTAGTGTAGTGTACCTATTCAATGGTTTAATCCTGACTTCCTTGGTATCTAGCGACATATTGTTAAGGTATAGGATAAGACTTCTTGTAGTAGGTGAAGAAGATGACAAATGTCATAGCTAAGCAAATCGCGCTCTTTATAAATATTTCGATAAAGGCAGGTACTCCTCTCCTTCTTGCGTCGCTTGGGGAAATATACGCTGAACGATCAGGCATTCTTAACCTAGGACTTGAGGGGATAATGCTAGTAGGTGCTGTTACAGGCTTTATATTAGCCCACTCAACTGGTAACCCACTAATAGGTATAATAGTTTCATTATTAGCTGGCGCTCTCATGGGCCTTATGCATGCATTCGTATGTGTTACGCTTAGAGCGAATCAAGTAGTAGCTGGCTTAGCCTTGGTCATGATTGGTACTGGTCTTAGTAGCCTTTTAGGTAGGAGCTATGTTGGAGTAGCACTAGAGAAGCCTTTAAGGCCATTAAAAATACCAGTGTTAAGTGAGATTCCCATATTAGGCGAAGGATTCTTCTATCATGACATACTTATATATACCTCGTACGTCTTAGTGCCATTACTATGGTTCATTCTATATAAGACAAAGGTAGGCATACAAATACGTGCTGTAGGCGAGAATCCCGCAGCTGCTGATTCCATGGGTGTTAATGTATACTTAATAAGATATGCTTGTACAATATTTGGTGGTTCTTTAGCCGGATTAGCAGGCGCATATATATCATTAGCTTATACGCCCATGTGGATGGAGGGAATAACTGTAGGCAAAGGATGGATAGCCCTTGCGCTAGTAATATTTGCAATGTGGGACCCGCTAAGAGCTGTCTTAGGAGCATATTTATTTGGAACTACGGACGTTCTTCAGTATTGGCTACAAATGCCTCTTCAGAGACGAGGCATAGATCCATCCATTTTAGGGACATTACCCTACATAGCTACAATAATAGCTTTACTTATTGGCTCCTTTGAGAGAATAAGGAAGAGAATTGGAGC
>QMSL01000006.1 GCA_003649665.1 Thermoprotei archaeon
CTTCCATACGTTTACGTAACTGGGCTGTTCATATTGAGAGAACTTAGCGATTTAGTAACACTTCCATTAAGGAACATAAGATATGAGATAGATACCGTAGTCCGAATGAACCCTAGCAATTACGTAAAGAAAAGGAAAAGGGTCTTTATTAGTAAGGACGCATTCCTAGAACCACATGTAATTATAGATGATACCATGGGTCCTGTATTAATTGATGGTGGAGTCTACATCGAATCGGGAAGTGTATTAAAGGGGCCTTGTATAATATCTAAGGGAGCGTATGTACGCAGAAGTATGGTGACCAATAGCATAATAGGGCCTTTCTCCACCATATCTGGAGTCGTAAAGCATTCCGTTATCTCAAATAATGTGTTCATAGGAGGATTTTCGTTCATCAGCTGTTCTTATGTCGGGTCATATTCGATAATAGGTCATAAAACCATAGTACTCAGCAAAAGTAAGGCATTTAGGGTATCTTTAAGCTCCAATGAGAACACTTTCGTTAAACCTACTGGTGCTATAGTCTCTCCCTTCGCTATTGTGAGTTCTGGATCCATAATATACCCTAATACAGTAGTGCCTCCGTTATCGAAGATAGCGTTTACGCCATTCGGGAAGGAGAGTGATATTCGCGGAACTAAGTTGCTAAATGATATAAGGAAAAACCTTAGTAGGATATCATCTATAATAGTGTCGCTTAAGGAACTGAGAAAAGCATTAGATAGAAAAACTTCCATACCTTAACGTTAGACATCTTGACTTATTGTCACGATGATGTTTAATAAAACTAATATATATGCATTAAAAGCAACCGAAAAGTTTAAATAGTAGCAATACCTTCTATTGATGCAACGGGCAGATTTAAAGGAGGTGATATTTTCATGTCCGAGAAGATTAATCATGATTACGAGGAATCACCTAAGAGAGTAGTTACGTTATCCATTAGATGTCCGGTCTGTGGTGGTAATGAATTCATTCAGAGTTATGAGAGAGGAGAGATAGCTTGTGCTAATTGTGGTCTTGTCTTAGATGAGAAGATTATTGATCTCGGGCCTGAGTGGAGAGCATTTACGCCAGAGGAGAAAATGAAGCGAAGTAGGGTAGGTGCACCATTAACAAGAACTACTCCTGATAGCTTAGTTACAGTTATTGACTGGCGTGGTAAGGATGCGCTTGGTAGAGATCTCGATTATAAGAGAAGACTAGAGATGTTAAGACTACGAAAGTGGCAAATGCGAAGTAAAGTACAAACATCCATTGAAAGGAACTTACAGCAAGCCAGTATTGAGCTTGAAAGGATTTCCTCACAACTAGGCCTTCCTAAAAGCGTAAAGGAGCGAGCAATGGAGATTTATAGGAAGGCTGTTGAGCAAGGCTTAGTCCGTGGTCGTAGTATAGAATCAGTAATGGCAGCAGCGATATATGCTGCATGCCGAGAACTAAGAGTTCCCAGAACTCTAGATGAAATAGCAAAGTACACTAAGGGTGGAAGAAAGGAAGTTGCACGATGCTATAGGCTTCTATTAAGGGAGGGTACAGCTAAGGTTCCCCTCGCTAATCCTATTGACTTCGTTCCTAGGATTGCTGAGGCATTAAAGCTTAGTGGTTCTGTAGTGAGGAGGGCAATAATGATACTTCAGGAGGCTAGGAAGAAGGGAATAACTGCAGGTAAGGATCCAGCAGGCCTAGCCGCCGCCGCAATATACATAGCATCACTCCTAGAGGGAGACATAAGGACTCAAAAGGAAGTAGCACAAGCCGCTCAGGTAACTGAGGTAACCGTTCGCAATAGATACAAAGAATTGGCAAAGGAGCTTAAAATAAAAATACCACTTCGTTAAAGAGTTTTACTCGTGCGTGGCCTTTACATAGGAAGATTTCAGCCCTTCCATTACGGCCACCTAATGGCTATAAAATGGATTCTTAATCATGTCGATGAGCTTATAATAGCCATAGGTAGCGCTCAATATTCACATACTTTACGTAATCCATTTACGGTAGGCGAACGCATGGAGATGATATGGAGGACTTTAAAGGCAGAAGGCTTGCTAAGTAAATGTATAATAAGCGTAGTCCCTGATACTAATTCATGCCATTCCATATGGGTAGCTGTTGTCAAACAATATTGTCCAAGATTTGATGTTGTTTTCACAAATGATCCATTATCCTATAGGCTTTTCAATGAGGCAGGAATTGACGTACGTAGAATACCATTCTTTAAGAGAGAGGTATATAATGCAACTAGAATACGTGAGCTCATGATAAGAGGAGAAGAAAAATGGAGAAGTTACGTACCTAAAGAGGTTTCAAAATTTATTGACGAGATTCATGGCGTTGAGCGGCTTCGTTTCCTTGCAACATCTCACGATCGAGCTCAATGATAAGATACCCTCTATATCCGCATTTATTGCAGATATAAATCACTGGCATTACTCCTGTGATTACCTTTTTAACGTCGGTACTCAAACATCGTGGACATGCTATTACCTTCTCACTCCTTTTTACAGTGAGACACCTGAGAAGAACAATCATGTTCTTTAACGTTCTCATTCCTTACTCCTCTATGAATATTTGATCCTCTGAAAATCCAAGTTCTTTAACTAATAGCTCCTTTACGCGTGCTCTATGATCTCCTTGCAACTCAATGCGACCATTCTTTACAGTACCACCACAAGCTAGTTTACCTTTAAGAATTTTTGCTATCTTCTTTAGGTTTATCTCCTTGTCGTCTATCCCCTCTATTATAGTTACCTCTCTACCAAATCTACGCTTCTCAACTCTTACCCTTATCTGTTGCTGTTCCTTGGCCATCTCTTCGAATTCGAAGATCTCAGATGGCAGTCCTCGTATTGGAACTATCTCGCCTTCCATTATCTCCCATCAAACCTCATTTTCTCATAATATTGTATAGTATTTAAGTCTAACTTCTTACAAATAGCCCTACCTAACCATGCTCAGCTAATGTTCTCATCACTTCCTGTATAACGTGTAATAATGCGAATTGAGATGAATAGAACACGTGGAATAAAATTAATATATGATGTGTGATCCTATCCGTAGGATAGGGGAGGATAAATCATGGTAACTTATGTATGTGGTAGATGTGGGAATAAGTTTACACGCGAGGAACTTGAACTAATACCAAGCATAATGTGTCCTTATTGTGGATATAGGATAATATTTAAATCACGTCCTCAAGTGGCTAAGCGCGTAAAGGCAGAGTAGTGGAACTTCCTTAAATTAATCCTGAGCACTCCTACTATGTATCCCTATTACATCACAGAGGAGTCTGGTAACCACATGCCCAGTTGCCTCATTTAAATCTAAGAGGGGATTATATTCAACTATATCAATTCCTACGACGTTTCCTCTTTCAATTATCTTTTGAATGCTATCTATTAACTCAATATACGTGAGACCTCCAGGCTCGGGATGACTTACCGCACATGCTAATGATGGATCTAGTACATCGACATCTATGCTTACATAGACGTTCCTTCCCTTCATCCTATTGAGGATCATGTCAAAACGCTCATTTAATTCATCTCTGTAGACAATGTCTACTTGACATTGCTTTATCTCTCTAAGCTCGTCTTCGTTAAACGCGCGTACTCCTACTATGTATAAATGTTTCTCGCCTAGGATATCGTACGCTCTTCTTAGTGCTGTCGCGTATGTTACCCTTGATCCAGGAGGCCATTCTGGGAAGAAATCCATATGCGCATCGAATGCCACGACTATTAGATCGGAATACTTCATCTTAAGACTTTGAAGGATGGGGAGAACAGCCGTATGTTCCCCTCCTATGACTACAGGGATCTTATTATCTTCAACAACACTCTTTACTGCATTTCTTAAAGAGCCCATCGTCTTACCAATGTCATCATAGTAAACTCGTATATCGCCTAAATCGTGTATTTTTACAGAATCTATATTTATGCTAGAGAAACAACTTATCTGCTCTATGATAGTAGAGATCCTTCTTATATACGTGGGTGCTAGCTTACTACCTGGTCTGTAATCTGTAGTTCCATCAAACGGGAACCCTATTATTACATAACGTGCCTCATAATATTCATTATTAAATCCTCTAAAGGGTATTACGGGAGGTATTATGCTGTCCATCTTTTACTTCCTCCTATTTAAGTATCATAGTAAACTAACCTAGATCCGTGGGATATTATCAAGATATTAACCTTTCGTTACCTTAAGCACTTTACTCCTTATCATAATAAGGAGTATCGATATCGCTGTTATTGTTAGGGCTATGGATACGTTTATCATCTTTCTTTGATGAATTCTCTCGTTGACTTCTACTAATAGCTGAATGTCCTTTGTAACTTCTAAGTCCTTCGTAAATACCTGCTCACCCCTTAAGTATAATATTATTTTGTAGTTACCTACTTTAAGGCTATCAATAACGACTTTACCATGTTCATCTGTTATCCCCTGAAACATTACTGTTCCTTCACGAACTAATGTTACGTTAACTCCCTTTATGGGATTGCCTTGGGTATTAACAACTATAACACTTAAAGTAACGCGTTTAGGCAGTATTCTCAATGTAGTATTGCTCTTTACCGTAACTTGGTATACCTCATCTACATCGTCCATATTTACTACGAATAAGTACCTACCGGGATAGAGATCTACCTTACTGAAGTCTGTTAGCAACATGGTACGGTTTTCTATGACGTCAACCAAAATTATGTTACGTATTCGTATATCCCCCGAGGTCTGAATTGATAGACGATATATAGGGCATGTTATGTTTAATTGTGAAATTCCTTTGGTTATCTCTGCCTCCTTATCGTAGAATACTACATCGCCTCTATATGCTACTATTCTGTAAACCCCTAACGGGAGATTTGATACAGTGGTCTCTACAACATGAGGAACGCTAAGTTTAACGTTTAGTCCCTTGGTACCTATTATATCGATACGGGAGCAGTACACCTCTTTCCCATTAACATCCTTTACTTTGAGGCGAATATCAGTTACATTACAACACACTATTAGGCTTACCTCTGGCCTATTTACGATGATATCCTTAGTATATACTGTGACGTTCCTTACCATTACTGCAATTTCATACTCACCCAGAGGTAAGTCCTCAAGGACGGCAGTTCCTCCTGAGCTTATGTTCTTAATTAACACTGTTCTATTTCCTTTGACGACCTTTACTAAACCACTTGAGAGAGGTCTTCCCCTTATATTTTCACATACCATTACAACATCGCTTAGGTTAAGAGTTAGGGCTGCTGAGTTCGTGGCTGTCGCATTTACTTGTACTGAGATTTCAGAGATCTTCATTCCGTGAACATATACTCTAATGATGTAGCTACCCACGGGAATATCCTTTAACTCTACCTCTCCTTTTCTTATTTCATCAGAAAGCGTAAAGTTAGTGCCTCTTAAAGCAAGTTCTAATGTGCCATTCTTTACGGGTTCTCCTCTTAAATCATAGAATTTTAGGATAGCATCAGTAACGTTGATGCGGGCTTCTAATGTAGTATCATTATAGAATTCCATTGGAGCTCTATATACCTCCACGCCTTTGTAGAATATACTCAATTCGTAATCCCCTGGAGGTAAATCCATGACGTATTCTTCGTTAAGAGATTCATTTACTTCCTTCACTAATTCCTCTGTAAGATTTACAGTTCTCAAGACTCTGATTGTTATATCCTTGGTAAGGGTTCTGTTAGTTAAGGTAATTACCTTTATCCTAAGCCTATACTGTTGAGCTATAACATAGGTTACCGTGAATATCATCGCTATGGTTAAAGCCAATAGTAGGAACGCTGATAGCGAATATAGCTTCTTTGTCTCCATTCTCTAACACCAGTTCTTATAACTCAATAAAGCAAATATATTTTAAGATAGTGTGATCTCTCTCATTATAAGAGGGACTACAAATGTCAAAATACGAGAAAGTCATTGAATTGGCGAAGAGAAGAGGATTTTTCTGGCAAGCTGTGGAGATATATGGTGGTGTTCGAGGATTCTTAGATTTCGGTCCCTTGGGAGTAGCGCTTAAATTGAATATTATGGAGAAATGGCGTAAGTTCTTCATAAGTCAACATCAAGACTTCATAGTGGAAATAGAAACTCCAATAATAATGCCCGAGGTAGTATTCAAAGCCTCAGGTCATCTCGAGCACTTTACAGATTACATAGTCGAGTGTACGGCTTGTGGGAGAAAGTACAGGGCAGACCATTTAATAGAGGAGAAAACAGGTATGAAGGATTTAGAGAGGTTAAGTGCTGAGGAACTAACCAAGATCATTAGGGAAAGGAACATACGATGTCCAGAATGTAATGGTGAGTTAAGTGACGTAAGAAAGTTTAACCTCCTTTTCAGAACCATAATAGGTCCTTATAGTCATAATGTAGGTTATGCTAGACCGGAGACTGCTCAAGGAATGTTCTTAACGTTTAAGAGGATATACGAAATAATGAGGCGTAAGCTCCCATTAGGTATCGCTCAAATAGGGAAAGTTTTAAGGAATGAGATATCGCCAAGACAGGGACCAATTAGATTAAGGGAATTCACGATAATGGAATTGGAATTATTTTTTGATCCAGAGGAGCCTAACTGTTTCCTCATCAATAAGGTTATTGACGACAAAATACGCGTACGCAGAGCTAATTCAGATAAGCCAATTGAAATAACAATAGGCGAGGCTTTAGAAGAGGGCATTATCAGTACTGAGTGGCTTGCATATTTCATGGCTGTAGGACAGAGATTTGTAAATAGTCTAGGAATACCGATGACCAAGCAGATATTTGTTGAGAAGGCACCAGAGGAGCTAGCACACTATTCAGTTCAAACATTTGATCAATGTATTGAATTATCTCGTTGGGGCCTAGTTGAAGTTGCAGGTTATGCCTATAGAACAGACTATGATTTAACGAGACATATGAAATTTAGCGGTGTTGATCTACGTGCATTTAAGGAATACAAGAAGCCCATGATAAGAGTACGAAAAGTCATTAAGCCTCTCCTTAATGTGATGGGACCTATATTAAGGGAGAGAACTAAGGAAATTGTCGCTAAATTAAGGGCTATGGACTCGCAGTATGTGATTAAAGAGCTCGAGGAAAAGGGATATGTGGAAATTAACGGCATAAAAATAACTGCGGATATGATTAAAATAGAGGAGGAAAAGGTGAAGGAAACTGGTAAAAGATTCATACCACATGTAGCAGAGCCATCATTCGGCTTAGAGAGGTTAGTTTATGCCACCCTTGAATACGCATATACTGAGAAGGAAGGGCGTATAGTACTTAAGCTTCCTCCAGATATAGCACCTATATCAATAGCCGTGTTCCCCCTTATTCAACATGAGGGAATGATAAGGAAGGCAAAGGAGATATATGATATGCTAGTAAGTGAAGGCTTCTCTGTAATATATGATGAATCAGGCTCGATAGGTAGACGTTATGCAAGGGCTGATGAGATAGGAGTACCTTTAGCCGTAACTGTAGATGGGCTCACGCTTGAGAATAATACTGTGACGCTACGAGATAGGGATACATGGAATCAAGTACGTGTACATGTAGATGAGATACCAGAGATACTACGTCGCTTTCTCAGAGGAGAAATATCTTTTAAGGATTTAGAAAGAAGATATGGAGTGGTAAGAGAGCATGCAACAGAAGGTAATAGAGAAGAGACTAAGAGTTAGACAGAGAGACGATGTTGATAGAGGCTTTGCAAAGCTTAATCCGAAGACCATGGAGTTCTTAGGAATAACTGATAAGGTAGAGATAGTAGTTGCAGGGAAGAAGCGTCTTGTCTTTCAAGCAATAAGTTTGGATACTGTTCCTTTAAATGAAGTATGGGCCAATGCTGATGAATTACGTGAACACGGTATTGCTGATCGGACAATAGCAACAGTACGACGCCCTCTGAGGAGTAAAGCATAAATTACCTTGCTTTCTCTTAAGGATTAGACTTCCGTAAACCGTGAGATTATAAAAAACTAAAGGAGGCTCTTGGATCGTGAGTTCCGTAAACAATGCGACAGGACATATATTGGATCTAATAGAGGAGCAGACAAGACTCATAGGGAATGCTTTACACTCATTACATAGTTGTATTTCATCCTTTACTAACGAGGATGTAGTGGAGAAATTAAAATCTATAACGAACTTACGGGATGAAGTAGTGAAATTACGTAGAGATCTTTACAATTACATAGCACGTTCAGCACTTGGCTTAATCTTAAAGGAGGATTGGATAAGATTAGTTCTCAAAATAGTTCAGGTTGCGGATTATCTTGAGGGAATAGCGTACAGGTTATTGAGACTTAAGGAGAAGAATTGGACTATAAGTGAAGAGATCATCAAACTCATAGAGGATATGATATTAAAGGTTACGTATGAGTATGAGGCCTTCCGCAAGGCACTCTTGGCGTTTAAGTACAGCAACGTCGAGCAATTAATAAATCATTGTAAATTAGTTGAGGAATATGAGAAAAAGGTCGATATAGCCTATAGAGAAACTGATTTAGCTACACTAGAGAGACTGAATGAGCCAGCTATGTACTTGGTTCGTGTCATTGCAGACTTCTTAGAGAGTATAGCTGACACCCTTGGAGATGCCTCTGATGATCTAATGCTTATTGCGCTTGGACACTTCGGATAGGAGATCCGCAAGTCCGAAGAACGATCCCACAAGAATAATGTACAATATCGTAAAGCCAGTCATTACTAGTCTACTAAGTAAGGCTACTGCTACGGCAACACTTTTATTTATACCGAGTATCATGAAAATAGTAATCATGGTTGTATCCATAATTCCAATCATTGCAGGTATTCCTATAGGAATAAGCAAGCTTATTCCATATAAAGGGTATGCAAAAAGTACCTTCCAGTAGCCAGGATCATAGCCTATGGCAAGGAAGAGTAAGAAAACGATTAAGGCTCCTACCATCCAGCGAGCTATAGCTAAAAGAAAAGTAAGAATAGTTCCTATAATGTTTCTTCTAAACATAGTAGTACACTTATTTACATCCCTGAGAAACTTTACAAGCCTTCTCGCCTTGCCACGTCTATGAAGGTAATCCGCAATTCTACCCGAGTTCAGAATGAGAAAAAGGCCTAATAGCGTTAGGAGAATGGCAATTACAGCTAACGCTAAGTATTTTATTAGACTGTTATAGCCAGCAGTACCCGTTGTGAGTATTATTCCCAAAAAACCTAGAATCACCACAAGACCAAAGCTCAAACTGTTTAACAACCTATGAATTGCTATGCTAGTGAAGACCACTGAGCCATTAATTCCAAGTCTATACATACCATATGCTATTCTCAACATCTCTCCTGACAACGATGCAGATGGTATTACCATATCCCCTAACAGGCTAATATATCCTCCTAGAATACACTCGCCAAGACTTACTCGTATGCGTATGTTCCTAAGCACATACCACCATACTATACCGTATAGGGAGAGGTAAAGTACATTCACGATCGTACTAGCTAGGACAAGTAAGATGTTAGTTTTCCTCAATAAACCGAAAACATTTTCAGGACTTAAGAGCTTAAGATATAATATGAGGATGCCAAAGCCAATGATAGTAAGTACAATGAGAGTCTCCTTTCGGTACTTAGTTGAAATCGCTATACGCCTTATCACTATTATACCTCCTTGCTTACTGGATATATCTAAGATCTCGTTTAAATTATAAAAGGCTCTCACTCTTTACTTAAACGACTACAATGATAGGAGGTTATGGAGATATGAGTAAAACCGATAGGATAAGAGCAGTACTAGTTGGAAATCGTGTAATAGTGTTTGATGAACAAAGAGCATACAAGCTCTATGAAGAAGGATTCTACGGAAAATATGTTGGAATAAGCAAACCTAAGATGAGCGAAGACGAAAAGAGGAGGCCTGTTGAGCTCTCCCTATTAGAGGCTCTTTATTTACTCGAGAAAGGGCGAATAGAGGTAGTTGACATTAATGGCAATCCTGTAAAATATGATAAGCTTCTCGACATCGCGAGAGCGAATTATGATATGTTTGACGAGGTATACGAGGTATATAAGGATCTACGTAGTAAGGGTTATGTAGTACGTCCTGGTTTGAAATTCGGTACGACCTTTGCTGTATATCGCTATGGCCCAGGAATAGATCATGCACCTTTCCTTGTACATGTAATGCCTTTTGAAGCAAAACTGGATCCCATAGAGATAATAAGGGCAGGTAGGCTTTCACATAGTGTTAGAAAGCGTTTTATAATAGCTGTCGTTCACCCTAAAACAAGACGTATTCACTATTATATGTTTAAGTGGTTTAAAGCTTAATAGTTGTCCATTATAGAATTAAGTTGTATGGAAGAGGTAAAGGTCGACATACTGATAGTTGGAGCAGGACCTGCAGGATTAAGCGCAGCACTAGAGGCAAGCAGGAACGAATTAAATATTCTAGTTGTTGAGAAGAATTCTAGGTTCGGTATGAAGCCTTGTGGAGAAGCTGTATCAAAGGCTACAATAGAGGATTTAGGCTTAGCTCCAAATAAAAGGATAGTACGAAATGAAATACATAGAGCAATAATTTACGCACCAAACCTTAAAGACTACGTAGAAGTAAGGGAATATGGCGCGGGGTATATAATAAACAAGGAGGAACTCCTTAAGGAACTTGCTTACCTATCTGGGAAAAATGGCGTACACATATGGGTTCAAAGTCCCGTTATTGATTTCAAGTGGAATGGTAAGTTTGTTGAAGAGGTGATAGTTCTAAGGAGAGGAGAGCATGTGAAGATTAAGCCTAAGGTAGTCATTGCTTGTGATGGTTTTTCATCGATGTTCTCGTGGAGATTATTTGACCATAGGGGCTTTGAACTGATACCGACGATTCAATATATTTACCGAAATGTAGAAGTTGATGATGAACATGCTGTCAAGTTTTACGTAGGGAATAAAATAGCTCCTAAAGGATACCTCTGGTTCTTTCCTAGAGGGGGAGATGAAGTGGGAGTAGGGATTGGGACAAGAGGTGCTCCCGCTAAGCCATACTTAGAGGAATTCATTAGAAAAAGGAAGGAGATATTCTCTAGAGCAGTCGAAGTAGGCTATGGCGCATCAGCAGTTCCAGTTGGAGGTCAGATTGAGAGGAGAGTAAAAGGCAATTTAATGATATGTGGTGATGCCGCAGGTCAGGTAATTCCATTAACTGGAGGAGGAATACATTCATGTGGTATAGCTGGGAAGATAGCTGGGAGAATAGCTTCAGAGGCCGTCATAAACAATGAAGTTAATGAGAAGTTCTTGAGGAGATATGAGGAAGAGTACGACAAGTACTGGGGAGTACGAATTAGTCAAAGCCTTAAAGCGTTAAGGGCTATAGAGCGCCTAAATGATGAAGAACTCAACATCCTGGCTGGTCTACTAACAGGAGAAGATATAATAAACTTAGCAAATGGAATAAACATATCTAAGGTGGCAAAGAAATTAATGAAACATCCTATAATAGCTACTAAGCTCGCTTTACGTCTTCTCTAGTTTAACACTATATTTTCTACTTACCTCAACTACATCTATACTATGGACTGAGGCGCTTAACTGAGTTAAAATCTTAAGTACCTCTTGGTAGTTCAGATCCATTCCCTCAATAATTATTTGAACAGTCTCAGTTTCAGCATCTATCTCCCTTGTGGTTATACTAACCTTCGTCATTCCCTTAATCTTTATCAGAGCCCTTGCGAGCTCGACAATTGATGGTTTATGAGGCTTCAGTACGTCTAATACCAGCCTAACGAATAATTGATTATTATCCTGATCCGACATCCTCCCTCTCACCAAACGCCAATAATATTATTTATATACAGCGAATTAAAATTTTCATGAGGCGTCCGTATTTAACGAATTTATACCAAAGATCATTAATGTAGTCTAGAGGTGTCACTCCTTGAGAATAATTGAGAGGAAAAGCCTCCCTACAGAAGAGCCTTACATACTTACTGGCCTTCCTGACATAGGCCTCGTGGGCACTATTGCATCACTCCATATAATAAGACAACTCAATATGGAGGAGATGGCATATGTGGAGTCAGATGAACTGCCTCCTGTAGTGGTACTTCACAAAGGTCACCTGAAGATGCCGATTAGGATTTATGGACATGATAGAATATACATAGTGACATCTGAAATAGCTATATCTCCTAACGTAATGCCGCTGTTAGCCAAAAATATAGTAGACTATGCGATGAGTAAGAATGCGAAGGCGATCATAATGTTAGGAGGATTAGCCGTACCAAATAGACTTGAAATAGAGAAACCTAAAGTTTACGCAGTAGCAACCCTTGACGAAATACTTGAACAAGCTAAGAACATTGGAATAGAGCCCCTTGATGAGGGTTTCGTCGTGGGAATACATGCATTGATTCTACGGGAGTGCTCATTTAGACGGGTACCTGCTCTACTTCTATTAGCACAGTGTCATGTACAATATCCAGATCCAGGTGCTGCAGCATCAATTATAGAGGCTTTAAATAAGTTCTTAAATCTTAACATAGATGTCGAACCGCTATTAAAAGAAGCTGAGAGTCTGCGCCTCAAACTTAGGGAACTCATGAGGAGAACTACTGCAACACTAAGTAGGATTCAAAAATCCCATGAGTATGAGGCACCTCCCATGATGTATATATGAGAATTGGGGGTGGAGATATGTCGTTTGAGGAGAGGATAGATGAAATATTTGAGCGCATACGAAGAGAGGTACGTCGCTTCCTAGAGGATATAGAGAGATATTTTGAATTAGAGCAACCTATGTGGTGTTATGAAACTAGAAGCCTAGAACCGCTCTTCACAATAACTGAAACAGAAGAAGAACTAATAGTTACATTTGATCTTCCAATGGTAGATAAAGATAGTATAAAGATAAATGCGACCGAAGAAAGCTTAGAGGTTGAAGCTAAATTGAGAAGGGCAGTACCTGGCCCTAGGTATCTCGGGAGTGAGGTATGCTTTGAGAAATTTAGAAAGACAATAAGGTTACCAGTTAAAGTGGATCCACGTGGAGCCAGGGCACGGTATAAGGATGGTATACTAGAGATAAGATTCCCAAAGCTATCCCAGCGCCGTTTTCACATAAGAGTAACGTAATACCTTGCTACGATAATTCCTAAAAGTGTACGTATAAGTTATAGATGTGGTGATCGTTTGGATTTAAAAACCTTTCTCTCAATGTATAGGGAGAAAGTAAACGAGGCCATCTCAGAATTCCTTGAGGAGAAGGAACGCAATGCTATGAAGGAATATAGAGAAGATAACGCACAGTTTTATAGGGATTTGCGTGAGTTCATGCTGAGAGGAGGGAAAAGGTTAAGACCAATTGCGGTAATACTAGGCTATAAGAGCATTAAGGACGATCGAGAAGAGGAATTAATCAAAGCCTCAATCTGCGTGGAGTTCTTACACAATTCAACATTAATACATGATGATATAATAGATCAAGATACGCTAAGAAGAGGAGGGCCAACATTCCATGTACTATACGAGAGAAGGTATTCTCATTTACCTAAAGAGAGAGCAAGACTGTTTGGACTAGCCTTTGGAATTATGGGCGGCGATGAACTATTCAACCTAGGCTTTGAGGCGTTACTTACGTCAGGCTTTGATAAGGATAGAGTATGTGAAGCACTTAAGTACTACGTAGAGGCATATCGCGAGATCGTAAACGGTGAGCTACTCGACCTCATAATGTCTATAAGCGATTATGAAAGACTATCAGTCGACGATTATCTCTTAATGGTAAGATTAAAGACCTCAGCACTCTTCGAAAAATCATTCCTGATAGGGCTTACCCTCGCTAATGCAGATGAGAGAACTAAAAATGCCTTCTCAAACTATGCCGTTTACCTCTCGGAAGCATTTCAAATACGTGACGACATACTAGGGTTATATGGTACTGAAGAAGAGCTAGGAAAGCCTATAGGGAGCGATCTTAGGGAGGGAAAAGCCACTATCCTTGTAATACTGGCCTTCAAAATGCTTCCAGATGATAAGAAAAAAGCGCTTAAGGATATTTTGACAAAACACCAGATAGCAGAGGAGGATGTATACTATGCGAGAGATCTTCTAAAAGAGTACGGCGTTTTAAATGAAGCAGAGAGGATCTCCGAGGAGTTAATCGAAAAAGCGAAAGATAACATTATCTCTCTTGATATAAACGAGGAATATAAGGAAATACTATGTGATTTAGCTGAGTTCGTAGTTAGACGTAGATATTAGGGCTCTAAGAACTCATTTTTTAATTCCCACTTCTTGAGCTATTTTCTTAAGAATCCTAACTACATCACTTATCTCCAATGGGGGAATCCATGCAACTGGTAACTCCTCTCTCTTAGCCACTATTAATGCTATTTCGTCTACATCCTTCACGCTCTTAGGTCCATGAAGCATTATAAGAGCAGGTCTAAGGCCACCAGTAACTGCCTGCATAGCCTTTACAGCAACAATAGGAGATCTACCTCTCTCAACTTTGGCGAATATCGCGGCCCTTTGCGTAGTCGTGCCATATAACTTTAAATACTCATACGAAGGTATATCGAAGAGTAACCTTATACTATCAACTAAGGTATACCCCATAATGAAGATATCCTTACTCTCAGGACAGGTGAGAAGTTCTGCACCTAGTCTCTTACAAAAGTCCCCTATGGTTATAGGCCTCTTAAAATCACATAAGTCTATTATGACCTTCCATAGATCTCCTCGTACATTAAATAGCTTAGCTAAGGTCATCAATGTATTAGATCCCCTTTCCTCATCAAGTTCGATTAGCGAGAGAACATAGCGCTTTATGAAGTTTATACCAGGAGACTTCCTCCTTCCGGATTCATAATCTGATATAACGGAAGGAGAGACGCCCATCTTTTTAGCTAACTGAGCTTGTGTTATGTGAAATCTCTCTCGCCATGCTTTTAACGTCTCACTTGGGGAATCCGAGAGTACGATATCACCTATTATTCGTATTGCTACTTCTCTTCTTAACATCAGCAGTACTTCTCCCCTCAAGATTATATATGCCCTAAAGGTAATGATTAATGTTATGTATCGAGATTTCTCCAATATATCATATCACGAAGTAGTTAAGTTGAAGAATGAGCTCTTGGAAAAACTAGCTAATATTATGGATAAGAGGAGCTATGAGCGTGCATTGAGAGATGACCATACTTATAGAGTTCCAAGAGCCTGTGGAATAACTGTACATACGGCAATAGGTTGTCCTAATGCATGCCTATACTGCTATATCCAGGATATGGGATTTGAGTTCAGGAGTGCCAAACCGTATCCTTTAAATGGAATGCAGATTGTTGTATCATTGTTGGCTAATGAATACTTCCTACCAGGACTCACATATCTGGCATTTGGTAGTGTATCGGATCCCTTCATTTCTAAGCCAGTATCAGAAAGGACATTAGAGTACATACATCATATCTCGTCATATTTGGGAAACCCGATACAGTTTTCAACGAAAGCATTTCTTGATGAGAGATTGATAGAGCGGTTAAAAAGTTATAGAAGGCGGATAAGCCCATTAATAACTATAGTGACTATCGAGAAGAGCAATATATTAGAGCCCAATGCTCCTCCTCCAGAGCTAAGATTAGAAACAATTACAAATCTTAGAAAAGCTGGTTTTAAGCCATTTCTTTTCTTAAGACCTATCATGCCTGGTATAAACGTAGATGAGATAGATGAGTTGTTGAACTTGGCAAAACAAGCAGGAGCTTATGGAGTCGTAATAGGTGGATTTCGAATAACTCGGAGGATAATTGATAGATTATCTAAAGCTGGCTTCGATGTAACGCATATACTTAGGCGTATAGGTAAAAAGCGAAGGCTTACTAATAAGCAGGTCAATATAGTATTGGCTGATATAAAGAGACAGGTTCTTAAGCAGGCGAAAGAACACGGTTTAAGAGCTGTTCTCTCAGCTTGCTGTGCTATGACTATAGTCTTAAATGAGAATGGCGAGAACGTCCCTTGTGCAAACTGTTGTTTTGCTAATGGAATGTGTGTTGAACAGTTCTGTGGAAATAACTGTAGGACTAAAGTACCAGAGATTAGTCTTGATGATTTGAAAATAGCCATTGAAGATATATTCGATACTAACGTGAAAGATATTGAAAAGAGAGGTTATACGTTATATGTATATTTAAAGGGAAGGGCTAGATCTTTAAGTAGGAAGTATATTCAAGGTAAGATGGCTATGCTCTCAACACTATATAGGCATCGCATAGTAGTGAAGTTATGAGCTTTTCATAGCGCAGAACTTAAATTAATGACCTTTAAACACTAAACTATATGGTGAGATTTATATGGTCTCTTTACTCAACAAGATAAGACCAGCATCAGAGGGCCAAAGAAAGGTAGTGGAATACCTCACTAATGATAATATAGAAATAGTAGGCATCTTCGGACCAACTGGAACTGGGAAGAGTTTACTTAGCTGTGCTTATGGCATAGGCGGTGTAATGGACGGGAAGTACGAATCATTCATACTCATAAGACCCATAGTCGATATAACTTCAGGAAAGGAGCTCACAGCAGTAGATCTAGGCTCACTATACTACGAACTAGCATCTGCATATCTACGAGACATACTTGGTAATTTAATTTCAATGGATGAGATAAAGAAGTTAATAGATAAAGGAAAGTTGGTAATAGCGGATACACACTTCCTTAGAGGCAGGACATTTGATAATTCAGTCATATTCCTAGATGATGCACAGAACATACCACCAGAGAGCGCTTCAGAAGTCTTAATGAGGATAGGGCATAATTCGAAGTTTATCATAGCAGGTGATCCCGTATTTCAGAAGGACGTCGCATTAGAGCATGATGGAGCTACCCTCTTGAGAGAAGCACTACTCCATGAAGCAAAGGCCAAAGTAGTGGACCTAGGTTTAAAGGACGTAGTAAGACCTGGTGCACTTAGAGGAATACGACTTCTCCTTGAGATAAGAATGAGGAAGCGCGCTCTTAATGATGTTGAGCAAAAAGTCCTTGATTCCATAAGAGAGCATGCTCCTGATGCGGACGTCCTAACTGTAGTATCACTTAGTGAAGAAAAAGAGGCCTTTGAGATAAAGAGCGAGCACGTGCCGGACATAGTGGTAATCTCCAAGACCGGTTACTTAGGCAGGGTAATTGGAAGAGGAGGAGAGAGAATACAGGCAGTAGAGAAGGATGTGGGCTTAAGAATAAGAGCCATAGAGCTGACTCTTGATTTCAAGACATTAATTGAGGCAATTCATCCATGTCCATGGTCCGTCGATTACGTTGAAGATATAGATCTTGCAGGGCCAACATTACAAGTCAGCGTAAGGCGAAGAGGTCTAGGTCCTTTCGTTGGTCAGAGAGCTATGTATGTAAAATTCATAGACGCAATATTCAAGAAGCTAATAGGAATAGGCGTTAGATTTACCGTTGTTGAGGAAAGAAAGAGGTAGATCATCTTGCGTACCACGACACCAGACATCAACGACTATTTGTAGTTTCCTAACGCCAACACTGCGCACCTTCCTTGCTCCTAGTATCTTATATTCTATCTGTAAACTATCGAGGGATCTCTCAATTGCTTCTATGGCTATATCCTCAGCATCCTTGTTCCTTGGCGTAAAGACGTGTAAGTATGTATGTATATATCCTCCGCTCCTCCTTAACGATAGTATCGCATATGGCAGATAGAGCAATGCAAGGCTCGGTAACGGCATTAATACCCTATCTGCAATATGTATTAATCCCCTGGATATTATGGCATGAGCGGCATCATCGCAAATCGGTATTACCTTGTCCTCGACTCTGTTTAGCCTTACGTTTTCCCTCATTAGTTCATATGCTACGGGGTTTATATCTATCGAGTATACGCATTTGGGATGTGCGTGCTTTGCTATGATTATCGAAAAAGCACCCACTCCTGCGAACATGTTAATTATCACTTCACCAGGTCTTACAAGTTTAGCTATACGCATGTGTTCATAAGATAACCTAGGCGTGTAGAAGACGTGCTGTAAGTCTACCTTAAAGGAACATCCATATTCCCTCACAATAGTCCACGTTCGCTTCTCGCCAGCAATCCACTCAAGTTTCCTCACTCTGTATTGTCCA
>QMSL01000007.1 GCA_003649665.1 Thermoprotei archaeon
CTGGAGAAGAAGGCCCTTAAGGCAAGAGAGAAGAGAATATTGATAGAGATCTTAGAGGAGAACTATAGGGAAATGCTAACCATAAGAGTGTGAGCGACAGGAAATGAATAAAAATAAAATTTTTTAAGGGGGTCGTTAAGAGCTTGCTTTATACTTTATTTTATGCTTGCAGTTAGGTCTGCGTATGCCTCCTTTATGTGTCTGTCTAGTACTGTCTTGGTCTTCTTGGCAGCAGCAATTTCTATTGAGCGCTTTACTAGCTTCCTTGCGAAGTCTAGTGTTAGTTCGTGTGCTAGGCGCTCAGCCTTTAGGCTCATTTTGGTTACTTGTGGATAGTCTCGCTTTAGTTCTTCAAAGAACCTTCTTATGCTCAGGGGTTGCCTCCTCTGGGGCATATACACTCACCAATATGACTTTTATGCGGAGTGGTTTATATATGTTTCTCTTAACAAGCGTCATAGGTAATGATGTCACTCCATGGTATGCTTCACTGAAGTCATTAACCGATGAAAATCAAAAGAGGTCAAAGTAACTACCTATGATCCCTTTATCTCCATGATTACTCAATTAGACAAGATGTACACATGTGCTGTTTTGCATACAGATGATAGGGCAATACTCTTTTCCTATACTAATGAGGCCGGCTTTACTTCACTCGATTCCTCATGAACTTACATATAGTAAGAGTGTATCAATAACAAAAAGCAATGCAATAGGGAATGTAATTGCGAACTAAACATCCTTTCCCAAATGAGATTTTAGCATGCAGAACACTCTCTAAAGCACAGACGTCTTACATACTTAAATGAGACCATAAATGCGATTTCCGTTCTTAAATTCCAATGTGAAGATAAAAATTCTAAAGATGCTATAATGAACCTAATTAGAGAGGTTTCGCATATTGCTATCGCTACTAATGACGAAAAGAGGCTTATAGGGAGATAAACAATTTAAGGCTAAGCATTTTATATACGTATCACGTCCCGCTCAGATTCGAGTAGCTGAGGGATTTAAATGAGAAATGAGGTTAGAGAAGTCCTAGTAATAGGACTTGATGGCGCCATGTATTATTTCATCAAGCACTTTATTGATGAGGGAATGTTACCTAATTTGGAGGCATTAGTTAATAATGGTGTAATAGCCGAGGCATTGCCCTGTCCTCCAACTGATACTCCAACAAATTGGACCACGATAGCTACAGGAGCATCTACGGCAACACATGGAGTCACTAGTTTTTACATTCACATACCAGGTGAACCTTTTGAACTTGGTCAGAAACTTAGGTCTAGAGGACAACTTACTAAATATTGTAAGGCCGAGTACTTATGGAATGTTGCTGATAGATATGGAATACCTGCCCTAGTGTTGAATTATCCTGCATGTTGGCCAGGTAATATGAAGCATGGTTATGTATGTCTCTACACATGGTCCATGCCTGAGTCGGTTCCAAGAATAGTTAGTGGTGCACATGAGTACGTGATCACTATTAGTACTCCAGGAGTTAGGTTAGTTGATGGTAGTAGACTAGGACTATCAAGTGTAAAACCTGTGATAGCATTCAAAGTTCCTCTTAAAGGAGATCTTATCGAAGAAGAGGCCTTTGTGGAACTATACGCCATAGATCCTGACGGCTCAGGCTATAAAATAGCTATCCCAAGGAATAAAGGCTATGAAATAGTGGATATCGGGAGGTGGAGTGATTGGATTCAGGTAAAGTTAAGGATTTCTGAAAGAGGTGGATGGGTTAGGACTAAGGGAGGAATTGTTAGATGCATGTTCAAGATTAAGCCTATTGAGCGTGTAGAAGATGGTATTAAGTTCATGAGGAGTGAGATATTTACAATTGAAGGATGGACTGATCCAGCAGGAATCGAGGAAGAAGTGCTAAGACACACGCATTACTTAGGGGATGAGGAGGCGTTATTGGAGCCGAGAAGGAAGCTTGAGTACGATATCTTTGGAGAGGAAGCGAAGTTCTTAATTAGACAAAGAGTGCAAGCATTGAGGTTGGTTAGAATGGCTAAGTTCTTCAAAGAGAAGATGAGATGGAGGCTCTGCTTTCTGCACTATCATATAATGGATAGTGTCAATCACAGGTTCTTAGGTTATCTTGATAAGAGATTCCCATTTTACGATGAGGATAAGGCCGAGTTGGCGTGGAAGTTCTATGAGGAGTCATATAAGATTGTTGATGAGTTCATAGGCCTTCTTCTTAAGAAATGTGCATCTAACAATACATTGGTAGTCGTTGTCTCGGATCATGCTGCAGTACCGGCTTGGAGAACCGTGAACATACGTAGGATCTTTATAGACGAGGGGCTGCTCAAGTATAAGCGTGTTGAGGCTGGTACTTATTTGGTAGATTGGAAAGGGACTAAGGCATTTCCTTGGATAGAACCTCTCATGGTGTGGATAAATCTTAAGGGCAGGGATCCCCAAGGCGTAGTGCCGCCTGGGGAATATGAGGAGATAAGAGAACAGGTAATAGACGTGCTTCAGAATTTAAAGGATCCGGAGACAGGAGATAGAATTGCGACAATGGTGCTCACAAGAGAGGAATCAGTCAATATTGGAATGGGAGATGAACGAACTGGAGATGTCATTTATTTCCTAAGGCCTCCATATACCATATGGTGTGGGCCCATAGAAGATCTACTTACGTATATGGCTACAGATAGGCACTTAGGTGAGGATTGGATCGTTAAAGATCAAATGAGAGTAACTGGAATACATGGTTATTATCTCCCAAATGAAAAAGTAGGCGATTTCTCAAATGCTGCAGTTCTAATTATGAGTGGGCCTGGTGTTGAAAGAGGAGTTGAGTTAAGGAGATTCGTGAAGCTAATGGACGTAGCTCCTACAATAGCTCACCTGATGAACATACCGCCACCAAAAGATAATGAGGGACGTGTATTGTACGAAATACTGGTATAAAAACTAAATCGATAATATCATGATGCATATTACCGTACGGTAATGTATTTTTCAACCCTAACCCCACTGACTATCTCAGTTACTACGATACGCCATTTACCAGGCTTATCGTTTAACGCAAATGGGATTGTTATGTATGCTTTACCGTTTTTCGCGAAAAAGTTACCTGAGTAGTAGTCAACGAAGTTACCATCAGGATCAAATACATCCACTCGAAATACAGTATCACTATAATCCTCAGGATCACGTACTACTTGAATAGTGATATAAAGGACATCACCTCGTCTACAGGAATTACTTGAGATTACATTCACTGCTCTTACCCTATAGGGAAGAAGGGCAAGAATTACCGGCTCATAACCAGGTAACGTAAGTGTGACCTCATTAGTAAATCCCAGGTATCTCTTGCCCCTTACATCATAGACATGAACTTCATCAGGCCATCGTACTTTAATTTCCCTACTCCTAAAGAAGGATCTCTCAGTCGCCTCTACATCTTCAACTTGACCTAACTCAGAGATCCTTATGGTAGGATTATTTATGAGAGCAAGATAGACTGCGTTATTACACCTATATCTTATTACTTCAACACCAACAACGCGATTTCCTTTACAATCAGTTACAATGTATCTTGGCACTATATTAGCTAATGCAAATATTCTCCTAAAGAGTTCTCTAAGACCCTCACCTTTGCCTCTTATCCTTAACAAGTAATAGTCAGTAAGATCTGCATTGAGATATATAGCAATACCCTTTCCATACGGTCTCACGATAACTGCAGGGATTCTATCAATAAAGGCTAACGGAACTCCTTCTGAGGCTTCTATATTGCCTTCTAATGGAGGGACTTCAAGTTTAATCCCCTTTACTTTAAGGCCTTCATAATCCCTACAAATTATTATTTCGCCTTTAGGAAGTCTACGTTGACTAGTACGCTTTATGCCAAAGAGATCATCAAGGAGACCCTTTTCTAGAGTTTTGCAATGTTCATCCATAAGACCTACCATTCCATCGACTATGAGTATACCGCCATTTTCCACGAATTTACGAATTTCCTCAGCTTCCCTTGGACTTATTGCAATGGAACTGGGCATTATGAATACTTTATAACCCTTACCTATGAGTTCACCCCGTTCAACTTGTTCGTAGGATATGAAATCATATTGTAAACCTAAATCCTCAATTAGCTTAGTTATGCTCTCCCTTAGCTTTAAAAACCTAGATTTAGTCCTCTCATCAGTATTAGTACGTCTCAGCCAGTCCTCATTCATGGTCTCTAGTATCCAGTGTGCATGAATGCTTGGGTGAGAGTAATGGATCGCTATTGGATCTACTTCAAAGTCTGCATGGGATAGTAGTTTAACTATGCCACTCCTAAGCTCTAGGAAGGTCTCTTTCATCTCCAATCCTCCTTTTCCAAATTCCAGTGATGGCTCTACCACATAGCGTGTTCCCTTTGCATCATCGTAATCCCATAATATGACGCCCTTATCGCCATGAAGCATGTGATACCATAGCAACCATTTAGCTCTATTGCCCGTCTCAAATAGAGTTATGAAGCATATCATGTTCTTACCAGCAAACGAGCGGATCATCTCCCTATTGTTCCCGATGTTATATGGTTCCACAAAATCCATAACTTGACATAATCTCCACCAATCATAGCCACCGTAGGCGCTGGGCATTTGCGCACCAGTTATCCCTATTGGTCTTGTATTATCTAATTCCATTATCCATTCTCTACATCTCTGAATGGCCCTAGCGAACGTTATCTCCATGAACGTCCTATGATCAGCCCAAGGGGAGAAATTTCCATCTTTCCGCTTTCTAACTTCATCAACCGTCATGGGTACTACTTCATCCCAGGTCTTAAAATTAGTTCCCCATTCTTCATTTAACTTCTCTAAAGTTCCATATACTGATCTTAACCATGCCCTAAACTCCCTTAGACAATGATCCGAGAAGCAGAAATCAAAGGCCCCAACTAGATCGCCTATGCCTGCCTCATCAGATATATCGTACCATAGCGGGCCATATCCTTTAAATCTACTTACTAAGTCTTGAATTATTTCCTTATATTTCGCCATCATGACGGGATCGTTAAGGCATCTCTTCCTACGTAACAGTCGCTTATCACGCGTCCTAGCATATTCCTGTCTTAATATCTGCCATTCCAAGCCCTTACGACCAGTCTGATGATAGAAAGCAAGCCATTTAGGCACCATCTGGCATAAGTAGAAGCGTAAGTTAGCATTAAGGAGACCATCTAATGGTGGATTTGGACAATGAGCCATGCCAGCGTTTATGCCTAGTTCCTTTATCTTCTCGAAGTAACCAGGCGTCCTCCCAGGATTCCATATGAGAACTACATAATCATCCCAAGGATCAGGATCAGGAGTCACTATGAACTCTAACTTACGTTCATCAAAAAGGACTTTGCGATCATTGTCATAAACCCTACATATTATGTAGTTCCTGATAGTTAATGGATTATCCAATTGGAAGCTAAAGGGGATGTATTCGTTATTAGGAAGGCGCTCCTCCATTACTAGCCGCTTAACCAATCTACCATAGACATCTATCCAATTAATTTCAGTAATAACCTTAAGCGATGCATTAGTGATAAAGGTAAGCCTTCCCCTAAGCTCCTCGCCTCGTCTATAGAAAAACTTCTCAAGCTCTAAAACTATATTTACCTTAATATCTCCCTGCAAACTCCCACAGTGATTCTTTAAAGGCCTGTCTGAATTTAATGCTTAACTTTAGAACTACACATCTAATGCTGTCTCGTTTTATATAGTTTAGGCGACTATTGTTAAAATCGTGCAAGAGTTCTAGATAACGTAAGCATCCAGTAGATCATGAAATTTATGAGAATACTGCATAATGTTATGAGACCATTAGCTTAAAATAGGATTAAGGTTTACGAGAATTACATCAGCTAATAACGATGTACTAAGAACTTTAGAGGGCCTATTCATTGTCTAGAAATGGTATGGTGGGCCCGCCGGGATTTGAACCCGGGACCTCCGCCTCGTCAGAGCGGCGTCCTAGGCCGGGCTAGACCACGGGCCCTTTACGTCAATAAGAGTATTTAACTAGTAGTTTTTAATCGTTACTCTCCTTTGCTCATTTTAAACGATATCTCAAAATTTATAGTTTAATATTATCTCGACATGGATTCCCATGCCACCAGTAAAGAGAATACTATGGTATAGAGCTAAGCCGCACATACCATCGAATGACGTCTCTAAGAGGAAAAACGCGAAAAGCAAATAACTATCTATTTCCTATATTCTTATGCCCCGGCCAGCTTTGGGCTGCACCGGGCGCCGCCAGTCTTGGCGTCATCCGGTCGTCTAGCCCGGTTAAGGATGTCGGCCTTTCGAGCCGAGGACCCGGGTTCAAATCCCGGCCGGGGCACCAATATATTTCTCATAATGAATTCCTTCCGGAGTATTCGTTATAGCTATGACTTTTCATGCGTTGTGTGCTTAAGTCAGCTTATAGTACCTCTATAAGGGCCTTTTAGTAGATCTTCAAGAGTTATGAGTAGGGCTAGAGCGGCTAGGGTATAGCTATCAAGACTGTATGATATATGGTCTGATACAACTGTAGATGCTTAAATATGACTAAATATAATGTGGATAATTGAGCGTTTAGTTTTTCGCTACGAGGGGGAGATTTTGAAGAGAGGAAACATAAGAAGGATTGTGGAAATCGGTGGTTCGCTATATATTGCTCTTCCTAAGAGTTGGACTAAGACGTACAACGTTAAGAAAGGTGATTTACTTTACGTTACGCTTGATAGTTCAGGAAATCTGATTATATCAAGGATGCCAAGTACTACGATGAACAAGGTGACGATATATGCAGATGGTCTTATAAAGGAGAGATTGATTGCAGCTTATCTAAAGGGATATGATGTAATGGAGGTGAGATTTAAGGGAATGGCTGATGAAGAGAGAGGGCTTATTGAGGAGGCCTCGAGGTTCTTAGTAGGCCTTGAAATAGTTGGTGAAGAGAGGGACCGCGTCATTCTTCAGTGCCTAGGAACAGACAATATTGACGTACATTGTCTAATGAAGAGAATGATTCACTTAACCCGTTCTATGATAAATGATGCCCTTAGCGCGATATGTGATGGTAATATCGACTTATCAAATCTGGTTATTCAGAGGGATGATAAGGTGGATAGGTTATACTTCCTTGTGGTACGTCATGTTAGGAGATTGGTATACAATCATGAGAAGCTTTCCTCATATAACCTAACGCCTCTTGATCTCATGGACTTCAGGCTTTTTGCTAAGATAGTTGAGGAGATAGCAGATTATTGTGAAAAGCTGTCTCAAGACTATATAATGTTAAGAAAAAAAGGACGTGGTGTGCCAGACGAATTAGTAGAGTACATAAGGGATTCCAAGGATGATATGGTACGATACTTTGATGATGCAGTGAAGTCGTTCTTCAATAAAAATCTTGAACTCGCGCTCTCAACCAGGATAGGACTGGATAAATTACGTAAGGATCTTAGTAAGCTCTATGATACTGAAGATGTAATCCGTGTACTGTTACTTGCTAAGGTAGACTCCATGATAGGGCTTATAGAGGATATAACTGATCTTTCGGCATGAATAATGCCTAGTTAAGTTTTTAAGGAGATACGATCCTTTCTAAATGGTGACCGTATTGGAGAGTAAGGTCTCGGCAATACTATCATCAGTATTTAAACATTTTGAGGAGTTCGAACTTCGAGTTAAGCCTCTTGGAGTAGAAGTAGTCGTTGAGAGAGATGAGATGGATGAAAATGATTTAAGAGAACTCCTTAGAGTTCTAGATGAACTAAGAAGGAAAGGGTTCAAGATTGAGCTTAGAATAAACCCAACGGGAGAGGTATCCCCACCATCTATACAGGCAGTGTTAAGCGTATCATTTGTTTAGCTTAAAGTAGAGTAATATTTTAAAAGAGTATTCAGGATATAGTTTAGAATAGGCAATGATTAGAAGCGCCTTGCTGAGCTAAATGATGACCGGAGAGTACCAATGAGCCTTCTTCGCTATGATAAATTATAATAGTATGTTATGGCGGTAGGACGAGCATAATTTATGTTAAAGTCCATCTAGTAAATGGAAAGAGATAGTAGTAGGGATCTATCATAACAAGATAAGTATTAAATAAGACGCCATAATAAAATAATAATGGTGCTCATCAGAACATGGGCCAACGGCGCATTACATTATTAGAGACTATAGCGAGGATAAGACAAGAGCTTAGGGCATATATGGATATAACTGAGGCAGCAGAGATAGCTAGGAGGTACTTCGTAACGAACTCCTTTGATTCAGCACTAGGTCTCTTAGGACTAATAATAGGCTCATATATAATTAAGGTGAACGATCCTAGGATAGTATTGAGTAGTGGTCTTGGTACTACATTCGCGATGTTCCTCTCAGGCTTTGTTGGAACCTACTTAATGGAGAGAGCTGAGAGATTACGTGAGCTTCGCGAGCTTGAAAGGAGCATGCTCGTAAGTTTGGAGAATTCATTATTAGAGAAGGCTCAGAAGATGGCATCTATAATGGTGGCATTAGCAAGCGGATTAGCAGCGCCATTCTCATCTGTCGTGACGTTATTACCCTTTGTAATAGCATATATGGGCTTAAGCTCAATTAATATAGCTTACTTTTGGGCATTAGTCCAAGGTCTACTCTTCCTCTTCATGTTAGGCTTTTTCATGGGTAAGATATCACATGAGAATAGGATATTGTATGGAATCTTAGCGATGATTTTAGGATTACTGATAGCAATGCTAGGGGTTATATTTAGATGAGAAAAGGAAGGATAATATATGGTAGCCCGGGCGGGATTCGAACCCGCGTCACGGGGGCCAAAGCCCCGCAGGCTTGACCGCTACCCCACCGGGCTAGTATCCAGGGATAATATAAATACTAGGGGGGATATTAGTGTTCCCTTAAGATTTGAACTGTTTTGACCTTCTCTCCAGCTCTTCTATGAGAAGGCTTATCCTCGCTGATACTCTCTCTAGAACTGATCTGTATAATGACCTAGATCTCACGTATTTCCTTCGTGTTACCTCGCCTTTTCGATATTTCTCACTGAGAGAGGTCAGCGACCTACTCGTCCGTATGGCCTCCAGTATTAGATCTGAAATCTGCCTTGCTACGTCAGAGTATCTTCCTATGCCTTCTACGTCCTTAATTACCTCTACTAATTTCTTGTAATATCCATCAATTCTCTCAAGAAGATCATCCACTTGAGATTTATATGCTTGATGCCTTATCTTGCCTAGACTATACAATTCCTCTAGATCCCTTATCCTTGATATTGTAGTTATTACTTCGTTTACTAGGCTAATTAACTTCATTATACGTTCCCTTTCACGTTCAATTACAGGTCTAGGTCTCAGCAACGGTGCGGAGTACCATATGCACGTTATTATCACGACTACAATAGATGTTAAGTATATCAATCTATCGTACGAGAGGAATAGATTAGTCCTAAAGCTTAACATTACCTTAGTGTTCGTTAATTCTATGGGACCCTCAATACTATAGATCGCTATGTATCCTTCCTCAGACGTCATGAATATCTTAGGCTTGGGATCTAGTGTATACTCTTGTGTCTCTTCTGGAAGCACTATTATGAGCTCATAATATCTTATTGGCGCGTCTATTATGTGATCAAGTGGTATTACATAATCAGAGCCCTCCTTAAGGAGGCTTAAATCTAATTCATATCTCACGGTTACCTGTATTCCCTCATCTTTATCAATGGAGTGAAGGAGCTCAATGTGAACAATGGTCTTTCCATTCTCTGAAGATGTCCAGAAGCCTCCTTGCTTGTGAACACCCTTGAAGTAAGGACCAACGCTACCGTATACCTCTATGTTTTTAGAGGCGTTTGGTAAGCTTACTTCTATTGATGATATGGACGTAGTACCAAAATTAACTAACTTGAAAGAATCGTAGAATATCGCTTTGCCTAAATGTATTTCTACTTTCCGCCTAAAGGACTCTACAAATATTGTATCGGTTAAGGCCATTGTGACTCTTGCCTTAAGGTATAACTTTGAGTTAGGGGGTAAGTTCTCATCTAGGTATATTATGTGAGTGATATTCGAGATACTCTTCACTACAGCACCTGATGGGGAGATTACTTGGACATCAGATGGTTCCACGTAATCTGGAAATCTCATCTTAAAGTTAAGTAGGTGTATTCCATATGGCATTAATGGAGTTATTGGTATATTGAGGGCTATTTCGCTAGGCTTAATCCAAGGCCCTAATATCAGTGTAAAGTTTACGTTGAATGTAGCAAGGGGTTTTGAAGACTTAAGGAGAACAAGCGTCAGGTTCTCCCTTGTAATTATGGAGACACCTACTCCTTTTGTGGATGTTACTGAGAGTAGGGCACGTTCATATTCGCTAGGCAATATTAACGATAAGTACGATGTCTTAGAGGGAATGAATAGCGTTAGATTATAATGCATGATTCCTCTCTTCGTAATGCTTACTTCAACGTTAAGTGATTCCACGCGTCTACCTTCTGATGAGGTAAGCGATACCAATGTTATCAGTGATAGCAGTACCAACATACACGTTGTAAAGTATAGTGACCTCATCGTATCAACACCTAGCGTAATTAAGTTCATAAGGAAGTTGAATATAATATTTATGTTGCACAATCCATGAGGGTGTATATTGAGACATATGGATGTTGGCTTAATAGAGCAGAGAGTAATATAATGCGAGATATATTAGAGGAGAGAGGACACGAGGTAGTTCAGAATGTAGAGAAAGCAGACGTAATAGTAATCAACACGTGTGCAGTAAGGCTTGAAACAGAGTACGCCATGATACGTCGTTTAAGGGAGCTAAAGGGAATGGGTAAGAGAATAATTGTAGCGGGATGTCTAGCAAGTACGAGACCTGGGCTTATATCGAGCATTATCCCTGATGCATCATTAATAGGACCAGATGCTGTAGAACTAATAGGAGAGGTAGTCGAGACCGAAAGTAAGGTAATACTACTTGATGGTACTCGGAGTGGTAAATTACCTAGATATAGAGGAGGTATAACATACGTCGTTCCCATAGAGAGCGGTTGTTTAGGCGCATGTACTTACTGCATAGATAGGATAGCGCGAAGGCGTCTTTATAGCTACCCGGTTAACGAAATAGTTAAGAATATAAGGTATGCAGTTCAACACGGTGCTAAGGAGATATATCTAACGGGACAGGATGTTGCGTCATACGGAGTTGATATAGGAATCAATTTAGTACAGCTGATAAGGAGGATTTTGCTTGAAGTACCAGGCAAGTACAAGATAAGAATAGGAATGATGGAACCCCATATGTTTAAGGACATGCTAAGTGATTTCATAAGGTTATATAGGGATCATAGGATATATAATCACGTTCACCTTCCATTACAGTCTGGCGACGATAAAGTACTTAAGGCAATGAATCGGCGATATACTGTAAGCGAATACAAGTATATAGTAATGAGTTTAAGAGAGGAATATCCTTATCTAAACTTAACGACCGACATAATAGTCGGCTTTCCAGGAGAGGATGAGAATGCATTCAAGAATACAAAGAAGGCGATAGAGGAGATAAAGCCAGATAAGGTCAACGTCGCTAGGTATAGTATAAGAACGGGAACTTTAGCTGCTACAATGCCACAAATACCAGAGGCCATAAAGAAGAGGAGGAGCAGAGAGTTAACTCAGTTATGTCAAAAGATAGCCTATGAAAGGAATAAGATGCTACTTGGGGAGGAGATAGAAGCATTAATAGTGAGTAAAGAAGGAGATAAGGCCATTGGTCGCGCATGGAATTATAAACGTGTTATAATCATGAATTGTGACTCTAACATTGGAGAGTTCGTTAAGGTAAGGATAGATAATGTAACTAGAACAAGTCTTATAGCAAGGGCTATATAAGGTTTAGCTAAAATAGGTCTCAGATCTATTTTGAATGATGAGAGTAGCTTAAAAATATATGCACGTTCAATATCCTCATGAGGGATAAAACCCTTTATCCCGTCCACAAATGTAACATCCTAAAGTATTCGTAATACCTTAGGCTTACGAAAACTCTAAGAACTGTTGCATCCCTAATATTAGAAATGGTGGTCTGTGCATGCATAAAAAGGGAACACGTATGCGGCTCGTTACGGTTCACATGCCTGAATCATATATAGAAGGCCTTAAGGAGCTTATAGAACAGAAGAAGTATCCAACCATTAGTGAAGCAGTACGTGCAGCTGTAAGGTATTTTCTTAAGAGAGAGCTCTACTATAGATACACAGTTAATCGCAGTACTAAGATGATAGCCTAGTGAGTTTAAGTTTAATTTTAGCGGACACATCCTTAACTCTTAGACCCAAGTTGGTATATCTTCCATAGGGTATAGTACTCCCTTCAAGTAGACATTCAATAAGCGAAGAGCACCCACTCGACCTGACTAATGTCATTGCAAGGCCTATTTCATCAGCAATATGAGCATCACTTCCACCAACTTGTTTTACGTATGGAAAACGCTGGGAGAGAGTACGTCTTAGCCTTGAATACAGAGGAGAGAGGCATGAAGCAGAGTTTATGGTTTCTACGCAAACCATGGGAGAGTTCCTTTTGAGAATCTTATAGAGGAGACTGAGACCTATACCTCCCCTTATTATATCTAGAGGATGTGCAATTATCATTACGTGATTATTATCTAGCACTTCGTCTAATATATCCCATACGCTGCTATTTATTAATTTTAAATAACGCCTACCATCCTTTTCGCTATCTAGGCCAATTACGATTATGTGACCCTCCCTTGCTGAAAGCTCAATCCCAGGAAGGATTTTCACTTTATCCTCAAGTAACCTACTTATTTTAAGAGCACCTCGGAACTCATCATGATCGGTGATTGCAATAAAATCAAGACCTTTCCGAATTTTAGCATTAAGTAGGTCGTTCGGTGTAATGTTAGAGTCACGCGAGAAGAAGGAATGAACATGAAGATCGCCTTTAAGTATCATGTTACCTTTGCGCCCTCCTTAATGTCCCTTTCTGGAACTATTAGCACGGGATTCTGATTTTCATCACATGCAGCAAGTATCATAACCTCAGAAGTAATGCCCATTATTTTCTTCGGTTCTATATTACATAGCACGACTACTTTTTTCCCTACCAATTCCCTTGGCTCATAGGCTTTACCAATACCAGCAATAGCTCTCCTCTGAACTCCTTCGCCGATATCAATTATGAGCTCCAATAGCTTCTTACTACCAGGAACTCTGTTTGCTTTTATTACCCTTCCTATTCTTATATCGAGCTTGGCAAATTCCTCAATGCTTATCTTAGGGGATGCTTGACCCTTCATAGGAACACCTAACTTACTTCGATCTACTTTCATAAATAACGGTTTTGGCTTTCTTAATTTCTGCCCGACTGGAAGTCCTTCAAGAGCCTCATTCCATCTGTGTTTATGTACATCATCGTTATAACCTAACATTCTCCACAACCTATTTGCGTGTTCTGGAATTATTGGTGCAAGTAATAGTGCTAGAGCCTTCACTAGACTTAAGGCAACGTTAAGAACAGTCGCTGCACGCTCCTTATTGTCCTTTACTAGATCCCAAGGGGCTGTTTCGTTTAGGTATCGATTACCAAGACGTGCTATATCGACGATGCGGAATAACGCCTCCTTAAACCTAAATGAATAGAAGAGCCTTGTTATCTCATTATGTAGGCGTTTAAGTTCGTTGAGTACTTTTTCATCATCACTTGTAATACTATATCTAGGAGGAACTTCGCCAAAGTGCCTATAAGCTAGGCTTAGCGTCCTGTGAATGAAATTGCCTATTGTATCGTTCAGTATGCTATTAATTATTTCAATAAACGAATCCCATGTGAAATTAGAATCTCGTGTCTCAGGTCTCATGTATACTAGTGCAAAACGCCAGTAATCGCTTGGTAGCATTTTAAGAGCTTCATCTATCCAAACGCCAATTCTCCTACTCTTAGAGAACTTCTCTCCTTCAAACATTAGATACTCCGTACTTTCAACTCTCCATGGTAGGACGTATCCGTCGCCAGAAGCTAGTAGAAGAGCTGGAAATATTATTGTGTGAAATGGTATGTTATCTTTACCTATGAAGAAGACGCTTCTTACCTCCTTATCGAACCAGAATCTCTTCCATCCTTCAGGATCGCCCTTCTTGATGAAATACTCTATTGTCGCGGAAATATATCCAAGGACAGCTTCCATCCAGACATATATTGTTTTCCCCTCGGCTCCTGGGAATGGTGCAGGTATGCCCCATTTATTATCCCTCGTTAGGGATCTTGGCTTGAGTCCTTCCCTTAATATGCTTAAGCTCATATTTCTAGCGTTCTCCGGTAGGTTCTTATTGGATTCTATGTATTTCCTTATCTCATCAGTTAGCTTAGGTAAATCAAAGAACCAATGTCGTGTACGTCTTATCTCGGGCGTACTACCGCATATGGCACATCTAGGATCTTTTAATAATGTTGGTTCAAGCAATCTTCCACACTTATCGCACTGATCTCCCCTAGCCCTAGGATATCCACAATAAGGACATGTCCCCTCTATGAATCTATCGGGTAAGAACATTTTACATTTAGGACAGTAGGGCATCTCTATTTCCTTCGAAAATATATAACCGCGTTTGTAGAGTTTCATGTAGAACTTGCGAACGAATTCCTTATGTATTGGATTTTCTGTACGCGTATAGTTATCAAATGATATATTCCACTTATCGAACAATTCTTTAACTTTAGCGTGATTGATATTAGTAAATTCCCTGGGATCTACGCCCTTCCTTATAGCTTCTATTTCGATTGGAGTTCCATGCTCATCTGATCCGCTTACGAAAAGTACTTCCTCGCCTTGCATTCTTAAGAATCGTGCAAATACGTCAGCTGACAATATGGAGCCTATCATCGTTCCCAAATGAGGGACGTAGTTTATATAAGGCCAGGCGGAGGCTACTAACCACCTACCCAATGATATCACCTCACGTACCTAAGGTCCATGATTCCAAATACTCCTTTTGTTCCTCAGTTAAGGTATCAATCTTTACTCCCATGCTCTCAAGTTTAAGTCTAGCGACTTCCTCGTCTATCTCCTTAGGAACATTATATACCTTAGGTTCAAGCTTTCCCCTGTTCTTAACGAGATACTCAACTGAGAGGGCTTGATTTGAAAAGCTTAAATCCATTACCTCACTAGGATGGCCTTCAGCAGCGGCGAGATTAACTAGTCTACCTTCAGCAAGTAAATAGAGACGCTTCCCAGATTTTAGCCTGTACTCAGTTACATTGGGACGTATCTCTCGTTTACTAACGCTAAGGGACTCTAAGTCAGGGATCCAGACCTCCACATTAAAGTGACCAGCATTAGCAAGGATCGCGCCATCCTTCATTAATTCAAAATGTTCCTTTCTAATCACCTTGATGTTACCCGTAGCCGTAATGAATATATCTCCTATCTTCGCAGCTTCCTTCATTGGCATTACTTCAAAGCCGTCCATAACTGCTTCTAAGGCCCTTAGAGGATTAACTTCAGTTATTATAACCCTTGCACCCATACCCTTAAGCCTTAATGCAATTCCTCTTCCACACCAACCATATCCTGCGACAACAGCTACTTTACCAGCGAGTAAAACATTGGTTGACCTGAGTATGCCATCTATTGTGCTCTGACCTGTCCCATAGCGGTTGTCAAAGAGATATTTAGTATATGCGTTGTTTACAGCGATGACAGGATACATGAGTATACCGTCTCTCTCCATAGCTTTTATCCTTGTTACACCAGTAGTCGTCTCTTCAGTACCACCTCTTACTTTATGTATGTCGGGAATATGACCTGCTGTTTTTAAAGCTACCTCTACGTTCTTATTCTTCACACCTCTATGCATTTCGTGTAATGTAGTTATCATATCCGCACCATCGTCCATAGTTATATCAGGATCATAGCTTAAAGCATGACCTATAGCTTCATAATATTCTTCTGTAGTCATACCTCGCCATGCGAAAACATGGATCCCTTCCTCAGCAAGAGCTGCTGCTACGCTATCTTGCGTAGATAGAGGATTTGAGGGAGCTAGAGCAACTTCTGCTCCTCCTGCAACTAACGTTCTAACCAATACAGCGGTTTCCTTAGTCACATGGAGACAGGCAGCAATAGTTATCCCTTTGAGAGGTTTCTCTTTCTCAAACCGCTTCCTTATCTTCATTAAGACTGGCATCCTCATCTCAGCCCATTCTATTTCAAGCCTTCCTCTTTTTGCAAGGCTTAGATCTTTAACTTTATATTCCAAAGTAATCCCCTCTTACTAAGCAGATACATACTTTAAATAGTTGACCTCCATGAGCTATATGAGTCGTATGCATAAGACTATAGAGAAAGGTAATGTCAGGATTTCCTAGAAATAAGGAGTATTCCCTCAATAAGGGCAGGTTAAGGAATCAAGTTTAGGTAAACGCTAATGTAATGTTTATTAATGATTTAGTGAAGAAACAAGAAGGGAGATGTGAGGGAAGTGGTCGGTAAAAATATCAATCTAGACTATACGTCTTTACTAGACAGAGCCATGAACCAAGTACCAAAGCATAGGGTAGAGCAAAGTAGGTTTAAGGTTCCTAAAGCCGAGGTAAGTATAGTTGGCTCTCGTACAATAATTCATAACTTCAAAGAACTAACTAATACATTAAGGAGAGAACCAAGACATCTACTGAGATTCATACTCAAACAACTCGCAACAGCAGGAGATATAGAGGGGGATCTAGTTATATTGCAAGGGCAGTTTAGTAGAGCGACCATAAATCGCTTGATAGATCTATATGTGAGGAACTACGTTATATGTCCAGTCTGTAAGGCACCTGATACGAAGATAGTTAAGGAAAAGAGAATGTGGTTCCTAATATGCGAGGCATGTGGTGCTAAGTCATCTATTAGACCATTCTAAGGTGTTAAATCATGACTAAGAGAGTTTATGTAAAGAAACACATTAAGGGAAGTATTACACTAATAGCAGTTTGCGATGAGAATATCCTTGGAAAGACGTTTAGAGATGGAGTACTAAAGATAGAAGTAAAGCATAGCTTCTATGGTGGAGAGCTAAGGCCCATAGATGATGAGTTATTTGAGCTATTAGATAGTGCGAATATAGTCAATATGGTTGGTAAGGAAATAGTAGAAGAGGCGATAAGGAGGGGATTCGTACCTCGTAGTGGTGTACTGATCATAGGAGGAGTGCCTCACGTTCAAATAGTGAAGTTATAGGGGGAGAGGGTAAGTGCGCTTCTGCATAATATGCGGTAAACGTACAGACGAACTTTATAACAACATGTGTAGAGAATGTTACAAAGAGAATACAGAGCTTGTAAGAGTACCTGAGGTAATCAACATAACGATATGTCCAGAGTGCTTCTCATATATGTTTAGGGGTAAGTGGGAAAAAGCTGAAAATCCATACGATATACATGATGTTGTTCACGATGCAATATTAAGAAACCTAGCTCCTAAGGTTAAGTATATAGCAAGAGCTGTCAAAAGCATGGATGTAATTCTAGATAAATCCATAAAATTAGTTCCCTATAAGAAGAGTAAGATAGATGTAACGCTTCTTGTCGAAGGGCTAGTCGATGAGCGAGTTGGTTATTTCATGAAGTCGTATAACCTTAAGGCAAACATAAGGTGGAGGTTATGCCCGTTATGTTTTAAGGTAAAGGCACAGGTTGAGGAGGCTATATTGCAGATTAGAGCTGATGGAAGGAAACTAGACGATGATGAGATATTAAGGATAAGGAACCTAGTAGAAGAAATATTGTACCAAGCATATGAGGAGGAGGGAAAGTCTCCATTAATAAAGGTAGAGGAGGACAAGAAGAGCGGAGGTATGGACTTATACTTCGC
>QMSL01000008.1 GCA_003649665.1 Thermoprotei archaeon
AGTTCAACCATCTCCCTAATCCTCTGCTTAGCCTCCTCAAGATCACCAATATCCTCCCATGTGACTCTAGGTATCTCTGTCTCAGCCTTAACTGGTTGTTCACGTATGATTAAGTCCGTATCCTCTCTTACATAAACTAGTGGAGATGGAGATGTCGATACTACTACGAATCGCCAGCTAGAACCAAAGAAGGGGAACTCTATGACGTCTCCTTTAGCTAATGGTTTATATAATAGGTTCGACTTGAAGTGATCACGATATTCATTCCAGTTTATTCTAAGAGGAGAGGTAATGGGTAGTAAGCCTATAACACCCTCTCTAGCCTCGGTTGGCGTACCTTCTGCCATGGGCGCTAGAACTACTCTTATTGCGGGCCTTACATCCGCAGGTCTTATCTTGACGTAATCGCCTAAACCAACTCCAGCGTTATAACGTGTGAGACCATCCATTCTTACTATGTCTCTTCCCTCATCCTCCGGATGCGCAGGCCATACTATGGCGACAGTAACTTTTCTTCCCTCAATTTCAACAAAGTCTCCACTAGAGATGCCGAGCTTACGCATTGCTCTACTATCGATTCTAACTATCCTCCTACCAGTATCTCCAGGTCTTGCTTCAGCTACTCTTAGCTCTATCTCAGGTCTTCTACTTGATCGTGACATGGATATATTTCCCTTATAAATAGAGGGGTGGATAGATAAAACTTTAGCTCATACTTTCCCGGAAGACTTCTACGAACCATGCCAGAGATTTATACTTTATTAAGATAAAAAATAAGAAAAAATGGGTGTACATTACTCGTATTTTTTGATGGAAAAGGAGGGATAGCGCTTATATATTTTAGACATCGACTAAAGAGAGGAGAGATTATGGAAGAAGAGCTAGAAGAAGAGGAGGAGCCTTGGGAGGAAGAAGAAGAGGAGATATGGGAGGAAGAGGAGTGGGAAGAAGAGGAGGAAGAATGGGAAGAAGAATGGTAAAGCGTTTCATTACTTAATAATCTTACCATTACACGTTATTTCACCCCTAAGTATTCTTGTCGTAGAAATGGGTCTCCCATTTTTTGCTAAAACTAACTTTACCGTGATTATGGATATTGGTGGTAACCCCTTTTTCTGCCTAATCTTATATATTTCGAGAGCCCTTTTCAATGTCTCCTCACTTACCACTATGGCCTTTATGTTAGGGTCATGTATTGAGGGGCCGTAAGGATCATTGAGCTTTACTATTATGGCTCTATTCAATAATCCCTTCTTGCTTAAGTATTCCTTCAGCCTCTTAACTCTTACTTCATATGGACTAACAGGATGCTTCTTACCTAGGCTCTTAACTAGATTATCGCTTGTTATGCCGATTACTACTTTATCAGCTAGAGAAAATGCTACCTCTATTAATTTCTCATGACCTTTATGGATTAGCTCAAATGTTCCTCCAAGACACGCGATGTCATAGAGCTTCACAACGTTGACCTCCTATACATCCTAACTAAGTACCATGTCCTTGCAGCATGCTCAGCTAAACATGCTAACTTATAGGCATCACGTACATTCTCTCCACGAATGAAAATGCCATGCTCCTTAGCTATTACCGCTAAATAACCCTTCTTCATTAGTTCTACGACAGCTCTAGCAAGTTCAGTAGTTCCGGGAGGAGCCTTGATTATTGGTATCTCCTTTAGAACTAACTTTGACTCAACGTCTATAGGTCTGAAAAATCTTTCCACTATGTGTGAGATTACGGCTATAAATGGGCTATGAGTATGGAAAACAGAATTGCTATTCGTTTCCTGATATATTGCCCTATGAAGAGGTAACTCTACAGAGGCTACTTTGTCGTAAGATGAGGTTGACTTGACAGGTACTATTACGAAGTCTGCCTCCGATAATTCTTCTATAAAACATCCATGCTTCGTAATTATGATGTAATCATTCAGTCTAGCGCTTAGATTACCACCATGACCCATTACTAGATCGTGTTTACTTAAAAGTTTTCCATAATGAATCATTTGATCTATTATCTCTTTAACTCGTGGCTTTAAATGTTCAGGTACGATATCGATATTTATTGGCTTCATATCAGATACCTCAGTATGATGAGTATTGATAGGTCAGAATATAAAGGTAGGGAATTAATATGAAAAGGAATCATATCATAATCTTCTCAATGATACTCATGATTATTATAACAGCACTCATTAGAGAGGTGCTCATCACTTCAGTAAGGTATGAGTACAGGGTTCTAATAATTGCAAGGAATGAAGTAGATAAGCCAGTTTCATTACCTGAGGAGGTATATATACCCCTTCCTCCCACAATAGAAGGATGGCAGTATATAGATGAGATAAGGGTACTTGTCAATGGATCCAATGTAGGGTATAAGTTGCTAGTAGACAATGATGGGAATTTTAGAATTTACCCAAACCTACCTTTACCAGTAAAAATCAAATCGGTTATGGTCTTAGAATATTATATCACTATACGCGTGGTGAGAAATGGTCTCCTTTTTAATAGAAGACCGAGAATTGTAGTCCTTTCACAGATAAGAAATCCTCAAAGAGAACTCTTAAGACCATTAGGAAGTTGGGATTGGAGTAGGGATGATGATAAGTGGTGCAAACTTAGATATTTAGCACGATCACTGAAAGGAAATAATACCCTCGAGACCGTTCTTAATATCTCAAGATGGGTTCTCTCCAATATAGAGTATGGCGAGACGGAAGTTGTTATCCCCCCTTATGCTCTATATGATAGGAGGAGAGGAGATTGCGCAGATCAGTCCTCGTTCATCGTTACGTTACTCAGAATGCTTGGAATACCTTCGTTAATAGCTTTGGGATTCGTATACGATCCTATAGCTAAATGCGATATATGTGAATATAATTTAAGGCTTTTAAGAAGAGGTTTTAATTTGCACGCTTTCGTCCTTGTATTTATAGAAGGTCTGGGATGGATTCCTCTCGATACCACTGCATACCGTGCCAATCCCATAGAGAACCCGTTAGTAGTCATAAGTGATAGGCTTATAATAGGCGGCTTTGTCATTGGTTCAAATCCTAACGAATACGAAACGTTTAGGACTTATGATCAGATAGACTTAGATATAAGAATCACCATGAAACGAAGATACGATGTACCCTTCTTTATATTGATATGTGAAGCAATTGCAACTTTAGGAATTTATGTAATTACCAGAAGAACCTACGTTTAAGTGCTTCTTTCTCTAATTCCGCTATCCTGAGGAAGAATATATCATCTAACTCCTTCTCCTTATACTCTTCCAATAAGTTAACAACATCCTTAGGTCTAAGACCTTTTGCTGCGAGAGCTATTGCAGCTCTTTTACCGTATTTCTCTACTAAGTTAGCGATTTCAATTACACGCCTAAGTAATGATCTATCGGATGCGCTACGTACCTTTCCCTTTAGCTTAATCAACTTCTCCACATCCTTTAAGTCTACTTCGAGAATAGCCACTTTAGATGAGCCGCAGATTGGGCATTGAGGCTTTTCTGGAAGGTTCCTTACCTTTACGATATCATACCAATCCCATTCCTTGGTACATACTATTATTCGAGATTCATTGAGTAAGCGCGCTTTAGTACTTTCAATTATTATACGTCTCATACGTTCTGGAGGTATGAGCTCAGTCTTTCTGGCTATTCTTTCGAGAGCTAGTTTAGTGAGCGGCGATGGTGACTTAGTATCAATTGATATTATTTTTACTTTCCCCCTCTTTAGGCTTGCTAAAAGCCACTCAACGGGCTTTAGATCTATGTCCTTCGAGAGGAATTCCTTCATTGCCTCTTCAAATATAGGAGTACCTTCAAACATATCAACTAGCTTACGTAAACTTATATCTGCAAAGCTGACAGACTTGCTTAGCGCTCCAAAACGTCGGGCTACATGAATTATCCTTCGCTTGAACATTCCAGACCTTATAGCGGCATTTCTTATGAGATTATACAATTCTTCCTTAGTGTAGTTACTTAGCTTATATAGGATCTCTTGTACCTCCTTAGCGCTAATTCTAGTGGGTAACTGGAACACTATACGATATGCATCTTGTTGTACACCGATAGTAGCTCCTAGCTTAGACGTCAGCAGTTCTGCAATTATTTTACCTAGAGCTCTATTCCCTAAAAGACCTAAATGAACGTGAACTATAATTAGGTTCTCCCACGACTCTATTAATACAGTGTTATCGGATGGAACTGGAAAGCCACATTCTATTTGCTCCTTGACTGGATACAATGCGCGTAAAAGGGAATCCTTGTCAATAGGATATGTCTTAGAGAGATCTTCAACTACTTCATTTAGGCTTATTCCTGAAGAGATCTTCTCCGCAACTATTCTCTTGATAAGACCTACTTCTTTAGAAACATCGAAAGGAACGGGAATTTCCTCACCAACCCAAGAAGGAATCGCCCCCGTAGGATCTTTCGTAGGGACTACGTAAATTTTATCACCAGCTATTTCCTTTATTACCCATAAGCTCCCTCTGAAGACAAATTTTATTCCAACTTCACCATACTCCGCTACAAATGCTTCGTCTAAGAGACCTATTGGAGTACCAGTTGTCTTATCTATTACTAGGTAATGCTTCTCATCAGGTATCATTGAAAGCTCTTCGAAGAAGTACTTGTAAAAGCTTCTATTCCTCGGTTTTAGTATAACTTCATCTTTCTCGGATATCCAAGCAAGGCGTGGATATCGTGAGTGCATATATCTCAGTACGAAAACTAAATCCTCTTTCCTCAAATTACGATATGGATATGCATGTTTATACAGATTGAGGACTTCATCAAACTTCCACCTACTCCTTAACATGAGGAGAGCAACTATTTGATGTGTTAAAACGTCCAAAGGCTTCTCTGGAATCTTTATCGGCTCTAGTTCTTCGTTTAAGGCCTTTCGACATATAACCATCGCTTCTAGGGTGTCGTCTTCGTCTGCCGTAATTACAATACCTTTAGCTATCCGACCTATCCTATGTCCGGATCTTCCAACTCGTTGGACTAGCCTTGTTACTTGCCTTGGAGACATATATTGTATTACAAGATCTACATGGCCTATATCTATGCCTAGCTCTAATGATGATGTCGCTATTAACGCTTTTAAACGTCCTTCCTTTATTCCCCTCTCAGCCATTATTCTAGATGGCTTAGCTAAAGAACCGTGATGTACTCCTATTGGGAAATCCATATCCCACACATGAAATCTTGAGCTTAATACCTCTGCTATAGCTCTGGTATTAACGAATATCAATACAGATCTATGCTTCTCGACAAGTTCTCTAATAAGCCTTAACCTAGCAACAACTTCTGGATGTGTAAATAACTTCGTGCTTAATTCTACGTCATCTGGAGTATAGCTTGGGCATACCACTTTTAGTCTCATTAGACGGGCGACGGGGACCTTCACAACTTCAATATCACGGTTCGTTCCAGCTAAGAAATGAGCAACTTCCTCAGGTGAACCTATCGTTGCGGAGAGCCCAATCCTCTGAAAATCTCCGTCCTCACCATTTAACTCTTTTATATATCTTAGCCTTTCAAGAGCTAATACTAGCTGTGAGCCTCTCTTGTCCTCAGCTAATTCGTGTATTTCGTCAACGATGACCCATCTAACCTTACTTAAATGCGAGCGCATTATTCTACCACTTAATATTGCTTGAAGGGTCTCAGGTGTTGTTATCAGCATATTTGGTGGATTTCTCGCCTGGTTGGTGCGCTCCCTAGCTTCGGTATCACCATGTCTAACTGCGATCGATATTTCGAGCTCTTTTCCCCACCATAATAGCCTATCAAGGAGATCCCTATTGAGAGCACGAAGTGGTGTAATGTAGAGGATGTATATTCCAGGAGATAGATCTTCCTTATCCCTGATATTTAAGAAGTGATGAAATACCGGGAGTATCGCGGCTTCTGTCTTTCCAGTACCTGTCGGAGCTATTAATAGAACGTTCTTTCCCTGGAGTATTAAAGGAATTGCCTTTTCCTGTGGTTCAGTTGGTCTTAAAAACCCCCTCTTAATAAGAGCCCTTTTTATACGGTCATCTAGCAACGTAAAGGCACCATACACTTTAACTGGTTCTGCTTTCGCTTCTTGTGATGTCATGTTTTCACTAGGGGAGGTCAGTCTACTTGTTGCCTCTATGGTTATGTGGTAAGGGTAAGTTAAATGTTATGCAAAAATTAACTGAGATATTATGATGGATCTGTCCCATAGGCGTATGTAAAGAGGTTAAGTTTCCCTTACTATGTATATGCCAGGACCTATTTCTTCAGCATTAGATGGGGGCTTTGTGAAAAGTAGGGCCTTTATTCTATGCATTGCCTTTAGGTCCTTCTCCAAAGGCTTTAGTTTCTCAGGAGCATATACTATGCAGTTTAGTTGACTACTTAAAGCAAGTCCCTGTTGCTTCTTATACCGCCATATAGTCGTATTGAAGCTCATGAACTCATCCTTGAGCTCTTTATACTTAGTATCCCATCTTGGATCCGGCTCAGGTAGTCTCTGCTTATGAATGCTCTCCTTAGTGAAAAGTTCACGCCATATCGCATCCGTTATAAAGGGCGTTATTGGTGCTAGTAATTTTAAGATAACCTCTAACGTCTTATATAGGGTATACCACGCGCCTTTTTGTTCCTCTTCGCTGAAGATTCCATATGTATTATATGCACGTGGCTTTACTGCCTCTATGTAATGTGAAGCGAAGAAGTTCCACGTGAAGTATCTTATGCTATTGGCTGGAACGAAAGGATCGAACTTCCTGAAGTGCTCATGATATTCCCTGATTAGATCGTTTAGGATACCGAGTACCATCATGTCTAATGGAAGTAGTTTACATTCTGTTTCATCCTCTACTCTAGGGAACATTGAAATGAACCTAGCAATATTCCATAGCTTGGTCAGGAATAAATTTGCGCTCCTTACCTTAGCCTCAGAGAACCTATAATCCTCGCCTAGCTTTGCCTCAGAGGCAGCCCAGAGCCTTAATGCATCCGCACCGTACTTTTCGACAATGGGAAGTGGTGGTACGACATTACCTTTTGATTTATGCATTGCTTCGCCTTTTTCGTCTAAACCCATGCCAGATACTCTAACATATTTAAAGGCAGGCTTGCCTGTCAACTGATAAACTCTTAGCAACGTGTAGTAAAGCCATGTCCTTATTATATCGTATCCTTGAGGTCTTAAGCTACATGGAAATGCTTTCTTGAAGAATTTTTCGTCCCTCTTATACCTTAATATGAAGAGGGGAGTTATACTTGAATCCATCCATGTATCGAAAACTCTTGTCTCCCCTACGAACTCTGTATAGCCGCATTTCTCACATCGTGAGAAGGGAGGATCTTCCTTCCACGGCCTATAATATTTGCCCGGCTCTGGAAGGTTAGGTGCACCACATCGTTTACAGTACCAAATAGGTATCTCTGTACCATAAAATCTACGTCTTGATATAGGCCAGTCTATTGAAACGGACTCTATCCAATCCAGTAACATTTTCTTTGCTCTTTCAGGATAGAACTCTATGTGTTCAATTATCTCTTTTAGCTTCTCCTTAAATTCAAGCTGTTTTAAGAAGAACTCTCTCATAGGGACAAACTCTATTGGATCTTTTGATCTCCAGCATACAGGAACCCTGTGACGAATTAGTTCACGCTTAACCAAATAGCCCTTCTTCTCTAAGTCCTTAACGATGCGTTCTCTAGCTTCGCTTATCGTAAGTCCTTTGTAGGGACCGGCGATTTCATTCATTGTACCATCAGGATTTATTGCCAGTTTAGGTTTGAGTTTTAACTCTCTGAATAATCGTACGTCTGCTTGATCACCAAAGGAACACAGCATGACTAGACCTGTTCCAAACTCGGGATTAGCATAGGGATGAGGTATTATAGGGACTTCATGATCATATATAGGAACTATTGCATGCTTTCCTTTAAGGTTTTTATAACGACTATCCTCTGGATTGAAAATTATTGCAGCACATGTACATAACAATTCAGGTCTCGTGGTAGCTACGATTATGAAATCTCCTGTCTCCTTTACCTTAAACTTTATGTAGTTAAGGTATGTAACTTGCTCTTTATATTCAACCTCGGATTCCGCTAATGTAGTCTTGCAACCAGGACACCATATTACGGGCTGTTCTGCCTCATAGATTAGACCGCGCTTCCATAGTTCAATGAAGGTGGCTTGTGTCAACGCTCTATATTCAGGGGAATCCGTCCTGTAATAGTTTTTGAGATCTGCACTTAATCCTAACCGCCACGCTATATGTAGCAATTCCTTCTCGACTTTATCTAGGAATTCGCTACAAAGTCTTAGGAATTCTTCACGAGGTATCTCATGCGCGCTCTTTCCTAGCTTTTTCTCTACCTGTACTTCAACTGGAAGGCCATTTCTATCTATTCCAAATGGGAAGTAGACCGAATAGCCCAACATGCGATAATATCGTGCAATCATATCTATCTGAGTGTAATGTGCTGCAGCGCCAACATGCCATGCTCCGGATGCATATGGTGGAGGAGTATCTATGGAAAATATTGGCTTACCTTCCCTAAACTCGAAATCATATATTCTCTCTTTCTCCCAGAGCTTTAGCAGTTCTACCTCTCGTTTTATATCCCAGCGCTTTTCCTTTAATTTTGCACTGAACTTGCTCTTCGAACTCATGGCTTCTCTACCTATGCTAATTTGATTTAGTTATTTGAGAGGCTTTAATATTTTAACATTACCGTGATTCTCTAATAACTCTCTTACAAGAGCTACTGGTTTCTCGTTAAGATCCTTAAACCCAGCTATGACGACCCTATTCTTGTATAGCCGTATGAAGTGATCGAGATCAAAGCTTATTGTTACTTCCTCGCGTCCAAATATCATGTTAAATCGTACTTTGTTTTCTAGTAATCTCCTAGCTATAGCTAGACACAAACTTATCAACTTCTTAGAGAGACGTCTTCTAGATCGTCTTCGTTTAATTAATGTTCTTACCTCCTTTTCCTCTATTTTCCCCTTCCTTATACCCTTATAAGGGAGTGCCTTTGGAGTGCCATCCTCTTCGTATTCTATGGTTATACTCCTGCAATCCTCGATTAGCCTTAGGATCTCATTTACTTCTTCTCCGCTCAATTTTTTCAATCCTCTCTTCTAAAACTTCTAGGTGTCTCCTAAATTTAAATGCTAATATTATCAAGCATACGTAACTTAAAAGAACATAAGGTACAGTAGGCGTCCAGGATCTTGCTACAAATGAAATTATGAGGCCTAAGAATGATATACCTACTGACAATACCGGTTCTACTAACCAATATATAAGTAGCTCCCTGAGACTACTCGAGCTCATGAGAATAGGCAAGAGTATCCATTGATCATAACGTGGGAATATTATCACGTCAAGTAATGCCACAGCGAGGAATATCGTATTGACTACAATCAATATTTTTGAAACCTCAGTAGGAGGCTTGGGAAAGACCTCATAAGAGATAACAATCATTAAAAGAGGTATTAGAAAAAATATAGGAATTACGTCAAGTATTATCTGCTCAAACCTCTTTAGGTCCCGTTTTAGTTTCTCAGACATGGTACCACGATGGTAATGGTATGTCTTTGGTTGCCTCTGCCATTCTTTCAAGCCATTTATAGAAGTCATTAACTGCCTTCTCTAACTTCTCTACTTCTCCCTTCATCTCAGGGCGTAGTAAGTGGGCATATCTTCCTTGTAACTTCAAGTAGTCAATTATTGGAAGCGGCTTTGGAACAGGCATTGTGATAATATACTTTCTTCCGTATAGTATTTCGTAGAGTGGGAAGAAACGCGTTTGTACAGCTAATCTAGCTATTTCAACTGTCTTACTTGGGTCATGACGCCATCCAGTAGGACATGGACATATTATGTGGAGTAATGCAGGACCTGGTGCGTTTAGCGCTCTTCTTACTTTCCTTATAAGGTCTACATGGTAACCAGGAGAAGCAGTAGCAACATAAGGTATTTCATGCGCAGCTGCAATTCCTGCTAAATTCTTCTTGAATTGAGGTTTACCTGGTATCTTTTTACCCACAGGTGTTGTAGTAGTCCATGCCCTATACGGTGTTGCACCCGAACGCTGAATGCCAGTATTCATATATGCTTCGTTATCGTAACATATGTAAACAAATTTATGCCCTCTTTCAAGAGCTCCTGAGAGAGCTTGAAGACCTATGTCAAATGTTCCACCATCACCAGCAATCGCTATGACATGCATTTTCTTCTTCTCCTTAAGGAGGCCTTTCCGCTTTAATACCTTTAAGGCTGTTTCAATTCCACTTGCTGCTGCAGCAGCATTTTCAAACGCTAAATGAACGAATGGTAAGCGCCATGAAGTTCTTGGGTATATCGTTGTTACTACCTCAAGACAACCCGTAGCAGTTACTATTACTGCTGCCTCATCTGGTTCAAGTGCCATTAAGACTTGACGTACTATTAGAGTAGCTCCACAACCTTGACAAGCGGCATGTCCGGGGGCTAAGTATTCGGGCTTAGGTAAGGATATACTCATTCTCTCACCCCTACATATTTTACTAATTCAGGAATACGACCACTCTTAGCTATCTCAAGACCATACTTAAATATGGCTTTGGCCTCCGCAGGCGTTAGATCTCGGCCACCGAGGCCATAGACTATATCAGCTATTAAAGGTCGCTTTTCGGCATCGTAGAATAGCGTTCTTAAGTCCTCGAATAGAGGACCGCCGATAGCGCCAAAGCTTAACGTTCTATCCATCGCAAGTATTACCTTAGCCCCGGATAGAGCTTCCATAAGAGCCTCTGCTGGAAACGGTCTATAGACTCTTAACGTTAATGAACCTACCTTATACCCTTGTTTTCTTAGCTCTCTCGCAACACTCCTCATAGTTCCTCCCGTACTGCCTAAGGCCACTGTTATGACGTCTGCATCCTCAATAGCATATGCCTTAAACTGATCATATTCCCTTCCACTGACCTTGCTGAATTCCTCCATGGCTTTAGGTATTACCTCCTTTGCTTTATTCATGGCATCCTGTTGTTGCATCTTGAATTCAAAGTAGTAATCAGGTAATGCTAGTGAGCCATATGTAGCAGGCTTCTCGGCCGAGATTGGATATGGGTAAGTTGGCTTTGGAGGTAAGTATTTCTTAGCCACTTCATCGTCAAGCATTTCAACTCGCTCAAGTGTGTGAGTTAGTGTAAATCCATCAAGACACACCATTGTAGGTAGTAATACGTCACGGTTTTCGGCTATCTTGTACGCCATGAATATCATATCATATACTTCTTGGACGTTCTCTGCATATAGTTGGATCCATCCAGAATCGCGTGCACCCATGGAGTCTGAATGATCGGCATGTATGTTTATTGGGGCTGATAACGCTCTGTTAGCTACAGCCATAACAACAGGCGCTCTCACACCTGAAGTTATGTAAAGTATTTCAAACATTAAGGCTAGTCCTTGGCTACAAGTTGCAGTGAATACCCTCGCTCCTGTGAGAGCAGCAGCCGTTACTACTGAAAGAGCACTATGTTCGGACTCCACATGAACCATTTCAGCATCTAATTCTCCATTAGCAACAAATTCACCTAGTGTTTCGACTATGACTGTCTGAGGAGTTATTGGGTAGGCCGCTATTACATCAACATCACATTGCTTAACGGCATATGCTACAGCCTCATCGCCTGTAAGGCCTATAACTTTAGCCATTCTATTTCACCTCCTCAACCATAGTGATAGCTTTTACGGGACATATTCCCTCACAGATTGCGCAGCCCTTGCAATGGTAGTAATCTATATCGACTTTGACTATCTTGCCGTCCTTAACCTCAAGCGTTATCGATCCATCAGGACAATAATAGTAACAGAGTCCACAACGTGTACACTTGTTATGGTCTATTACTGGCTTAAATGTACGCCAATCACCAGTCCTTACCTCAAAAGTAGAACCGGCCTCTAGTATGATAGTACCTATCGGTATTTTCCTCCATCCAAGAAGCTTACTCAAAGGCCTTTCACCTCTTCATAGGCTTTTCTAACTGCTGTGATGTTTTTCTCCGCAATATCACCTTTAAACCTTTCCCTTATAGCTTCCTCTATAGAGTTTAATGAAACTATCTTTGTAACTCTCGCAAGTGCTCCTAGCATAGGTGTATTGAAGAACGGTCTTCCGAAAACTTCAAGCGCTATCTTTGTAGCATCAACAGTATAGACCTTAAAGTTACCCTTACCTAACTTCTCCGCAACTGTCTGAGGAGTTTCAACAGAATTTACGATGACTATTCCTCCTTCTTTCAACCCCTGAGTTACAGGGCTTACTCCTATTACGGTAGGGTCTATGACTACGACTATATCCGGGTTATATATACCACTATGTATTTCTATTGGCTCATCACTTATTCGTGTATATCCTGTAACCGGGGCACCTCGTCTATCCCGCGCCTTATCTAAGGCGTCTCGGGGCCAAATTGAGGCATTGCTTGAACATATTTGCCCTCTTTCAATGCCGCAACCGCTAGAAGTCGTGAGACAGTTACTACTCCTTGTCCACCACGGCCATGCCACCTTATCTCAATTAGCATTGTGTCACCATATACAAAAAAGGTTGACCTCCTTAAATAGATTTACATTGCCATGAGACTTCTCGTAATAATGTAGAGAGCTCATAGATCGTAATATCCTAAATGGTGAAAGGAGATGCTTAAGTGGTTTACTTTTAGGAATTCATTAATTGAGAATGAGAACATGTCCAATGAGAACGTGCATAACATGTATATGCTCCTTCTAGATCTCAAGTATAGCATTGATAGAGTATTTAAAGATATAATGGCAAAATCCCTCCAGATGACCTAAATGATGTTAGGGTAAGATACGATCCACCATACGATCTAGTAGACTTAGGCAATGAATTCCTATTAAGAATTGATCTTCCGGGGTTTAGTAAGGACGACATAAGAATCCGTGCGAGCGATGATATAATAGAGATAAGAGCTCGGTTAAGGAATAGAGAGAATTCAGTTAAGGGAAAATATATAGTGCGACAGAGAATGGAGGGGGATATAGAGAAGAGAATAAAGTTACCAGCTAAGATAAGACCTCATGAGGTTAGAGCAATACTTAAGCATGGCGTGTTAGAGGTATATATGCCTAAGTCAGAAGTCATAAAAGAAGTGGATATCGCAGTGGAGTAGATAGCGAATCTTCACTTCGCTTTGCATGCCATTAACCACGCATCTTCCCCATCTAAGTAATATCCGATGATACGTCTTACTTTAACGTATCCTAACTTCTCGTAAAGGCTTATTGCAGGAATATTTGAGACCCTAACTTCTAAATAATATTCATCTACTCCATAATCCTCTTTTAAGGCCTTCATAGCAGTTTTCAATAAGGTGTATCCTATTTTGTTCCTCCTTGCAAACGGTCTGACAGCAAGACTTATTATATGACCCTTCTTGACTATGCCAAACCCGAAATTAGAAAACCCTCGTTCAACCCTACACATTATGTATCCTACGAGTTGATTATTTAACTCAGCTACAAGGAAAGCCTTTGGAAATCGATAATAATGCTCCATGAAAAATGCTGGAGGATAGTTTTCAGGAAGATTCTCACGGTTTATTTTAATAACTTCATCTAAATCCTCTGGTCTAAATCTCCTTATTTTGACCAAACCTATTGGTGCATGTAACAATACCACATCCTTAGATTTGCCTGTGTTCTCACTCATAGAGGACACCTAGTTCTTTAAGACGTTCGTAGATTTTCCTTATAGCGTTCTTTACATCCTCTTCTCTTTTAGCTCCAGTACATACCAACTTCCCTGAGCTGAATATCAGTAGAACTACCTTAGGATCATCCATTCTATATATGAGGCCTGGGAATTGCTCTGGCTCATACATTGCATTTTCAAGAAGGTATGCTGCTTTCTCAAGATTGACCTCTGCGCCTAAATTCCCTGAGGCCACTATGTTTTGAATTTTTATCTCAGGCTCTTTGGTCACTATAATATTGCGTCTTTTTAGAAGACGTACGATTGCCTTAACCGTCTTATATACTTGTGATGGAGACTTGGCTCCAGTACATACCATCTTGCCTGAGCTGAAGATCAAAGTAGCTGTCTTGGGTTTAGACAATCTAAATACTAGACCGGGAAACTATCGGAGTCAGGACTTAAAGTCCTGACTGTCCCGGATTGTATTCAGTATTAGGTATATTCTCAGCAATTGCATTAAGGTCTATACGCTGATGTAGATTAACGGAAGCTACAACATTCTCTATCTTATAACTGGGCTTTCTAGTTAAGTCTATCACATGCATTCCCTCACTATATATTTTGTATGGCACTCATTTAAAAAGGCATTTATAAACCTTACTATTAGGTAACGAGAACTACCTGGTACGGAAGAGTAACGTCAAGTAGCCTACTAAAGGTATTCTCGCAATTACAACTCCTCGTATATCTCTTGATGTTATATAGAATGGATCGGGCATTGCATTCATATCACCTTTAGTTATAATGCGATGGCCATATAGCCTGTAAATGCGATGAACTATAAGGTAGTTAGCAGAGGGTCTTTTAAATACTATAATGAGTCCCTCCTCAAGTTTATCAGCAGACATACCTTGAGATATGAGAAGATCTCCTATATGTAATTCATGTTCCATGCTCCCACTCTCTACTACATCGAGTGGAACATCAGTCTCCAAGATCATGGGGAATAGGTAACGCGGTATTGTTAAACTTAGCATAGCTAGAATGATTAATAGAAGGTAGGCAATCTTATGGTTTCGCATGATAATTCACCATACATATTATTCTAATTGCCTTAAAACTTAAATCGTATCATGCTTTATTAAAAGGTCAGTTATAGGGAGGGGACACCATAAAGACTGACGGGAGAGAGATGACATCAGAAAGATATGCAACATTGATATTAATCATCGTTAGCTCATTCCTAATCTCATTAAGGGCTCTCGGTAAAGCATTATTTGAGCTTGACTTTGAGGTATTAATCTTCCATTTACCGGCGCTGTTGTTACTAATAGATTTAATGTTGAGGAAATCGAAGAAAAACAGATGATACATGCGGCAAAATTTATATAGAAGCACAAGTAACATAGGGCACGGCAAGAGGTGATGTAAATGTCGGAGAGAACAGGTGTGCCAGTTTTAGTGCTTAAGGAAGGATCACAGAGGACTACTGGAAGGGATGCACGGAGAGCAAATATATTAGCTGCAAGGGCTCTAGCTGAGGCAGTAATGACGTCATTAGGACCTAGAGGCATGGACAAAATGCTTGTCGATAGCTTTGGAGATGTAACGATAACTGGTGATGGAGCAACTATTTTGAAGGAAATGGATGTTCAGCATCCAGCAGCGAAGATGCTAGTAGAGGTAGCTAAGGCGCAAGACGATGAAGTAGGAGACGGAACTACAACTGTAGTAGTACTTGCAGGAGAGTTACTTAAGAACGCCGCTGAGCTACTTGACCAGGAGATTCATCCCTCAATAATTATAGAAGGTTATGAGAAGGCAATGGAATATGCGCTTAAAGTACTCGATGAAATAGCGATTAAAGTGGATCCAACAGATAAAGAGATTCTAAAGAAGGTTGCTATGACCTCGCTTGGTAGTAAGGCAGTAGCAGAGTATAAAGAGTTCTTAGCAGAACTCGCTGTTGAGGCAGCTCTAAAGGTAGCTGAGAAGAGGGATAATAGATGGTATATCGATATAGATAACGTCAAGATTGAAAAGAAGAAAGGCGAGTCCTTAGCGGATACACAGTTAGTTCACGGAATAGTCCTTGATAAAGAAGTCGTCCATGCCGGTATGCCTAAGGTGGTCAAAGGTGCTAAGATCGCCCTTCTGAATTGTCCACTAGAAGTAGAGAAGCCTGAGATAACAGCTAAGATACAAATAACGAGTCCAGAACAAATGAAGGCATTTCTCGATGAGGAAATAAGATTACTTAAGGAGATGGTTGAGAAGATTAAGAAGGTTGGTGCTAACGTTGTCTTCTGCCAGAAGGGAATAGATGATGTCGCTCAGCACTACTTGGCCAAATACGGTATACTTGCTGCGAGGCGTATTAAGAAGAGTGATATGGAGAAGTTAGCTCGTGCAACTGGAGCAAGGATAGTCACTAGCATTGATGACTTAACTGAGAAGGATCTAGGATATGCAGAACTAGTAGAAGAGAGGAAGATTGGCGAGGATAAAATGATATTTGTTGAAGGTTGCAAGAATCCAAGAGCAGTCACAATACTAATAAGAGGCGGAGCAGAGCACGTTGTTGATGAAGCAGAGAGAGCACTACACGATGCGTTATGTGTAGTAAGAAATGTAGTACATGATGGAAAGATAGTAGCGGGCGGTGGAGCTCCCGAAATGGAGGTTGCTCGTAGACTAAGAAGCTACGCAACGAACTTCAAGGGCAAGATACAATTAGCTATAAACAAGTTCGCTGACTCGCTTGAGATAATTCCAACAATACTTGCACAGAGCGCAGGACTAGAAGTGGTTGATGCCATAGTAGAGTTAAGAAGTCTTCATGAGAAAGGCCACACATGGGCTGGTATCGATGTCTTTGGAGGAAAGGTTGTTGAAGACATGACCAAGCTAAATGTACTCGAACCAGTCAGCGTAAAGAAGCAGTCAATAAAGTCTGCAACTGAAGCAGCGATAATGATATTAAGGATTGACGACATAATTGCAGCGGCACCACCAAAAGAAAAAGAGAAGGAGAAAGGAGAGAGTGGGGAGGGTAAGTTACCTGAGTGAGATAAAAGATAAGGAGAGAAAAGAGGAGAAGATAAAGATAGGCCCTCCTAAATTAACTAAGTATGAGCTAGCAAGAGTCATAGGCGCAAGAGCTTTACAGATATCCATGGGTGCACCAGTACTGATAGAGATACCGAAGGGAATAACTGATCCAATAGACATAGCATTATATGAATTAAAGATGGGAGTATTACCAATAATAATAAGGAGGAGAAAGCCTGACGGAACATATCAAGATATACCGGTGCAAGAGTTGCTGAAAAACACTGACATCAAAGAGTACTAATTTTGTTGTTTTTAAGTAACATGGTTATTTTTGATATCTTATTGTAACGCTGGTTCCCTCTACTATTATCTCAACTTCATCTCCTATATCGGGTTTTGGTTCCAGTTTATCCCACTCATCCTCAGTAAGCCATAGAGTAAGTCTAGGCATCACGTACTTGCCGCCTCCTATAAATGGCATGGAGCGTACGACTTGCTGAACTACAGGTGCTATCTCTCTTACTATTCCACTAGCCTCTTGACCTGTCATAATTATTGGTGTTGGTAGTTCACGTTCTTCAACAAACTCCAGCCTTATTATGTGAGAGCCCGTTGGATCCCGCGTCATGGACTTGCTTGTTAGGATTGCTTTAAATGAAACCTTAACCACACTCTTCACCAAGTCGTATAAAGGAATTGAGGATCAAACTAATTAAGTTTTCACCTCATTATCTACCTATAAAGAGATCGTAATGTTCTTAGTCCTAACGCTATTATTAATGAGTTCGTAGCATGTAAGATTAATGGTTCTACCATCGACGATAGCTTTAATGAACGATGGTATAAGTGAGCCACCAGAGCCACTCCATACGCCAGTAACGGAACCTGGATTTACTAAAAGAAGCTTCCTTCCCTTCTTGATGACCTCGTCAACTGAAAGAACGTGAGTATGTCCATGGGCTAGAACGTCTACTCCCTTTTCTATTGCTATTGCAGAAAGCTGTTCTATGTCGCCTCTAGGATAGATCCC